>NZ_QRQB01000001.1:0-231689 GCF_003475785.1 Coprobacillus sp. AF33-1AC
ATATTTTATAGCGATTTTCATAAAAGCACTCGATTATTTAAAGCGCCTAGATTTTTTACTATTGATCTAAAGGTGGTAATTTTTTTGCTTTACCAGGATGATAATTATTTCGACGTTTACCAGTCATATCACTTACTGTAAGTTTAAATACGGATGTGGATTTCATCATATTTGTATTAAATTGAAAGTCTTCACTATGATATTGTCTCATTAATATTTTTAGTGCTTCGTATTTTTTATCTGCTTCAATAAATTCAATTGTTCCATGACCAATTACGCTTTCATATCCCATTGTACAGCTCATTCTTTCTTCATACAGAATAAATTGATGATTACAATCCATTTCAAATGTTGCTCGTGGGTCTTGTTTCATTAATTCAATCTTTTTTCCTTCTAATGCTCCATGAAAATAGAGGACAAGTTGATTGTTTTCAATGTTCATACCAAAGTTTAAAGGAATGATGTAGGGTAAATCATCATCTTTTAATGCTAGTCTACAGACATCACATTTTTTTACTATTTCAATTATTTCATTAAAATCTGTTATTTCTCGATCTTTTCTACGCATAATTTCTTCTTCTAAAAGAAACAGTCTATATGAGAATTGATAAAAACTTGCTGGTAATCTTTTAAATCTTCTTTATAGAGTGCTTTTTTATTTTTTAATGTATAAGGACGATGAAGTAAATTATATTTTTTTTCGCCAAATTGATGAAATGGAAGTAATTGTACTTTTTTGATTCCTATATCATTGAATAACTGACAAAATCCTTTAGCATCTTGCAATGTACAATTAAATTCTGGAATAACCGGAATACGAACTAGAATATTCAACCCTTTCTTAGTTGCCCATGTTAAGTTTTCAATAATCATTTCATTATAAACACCGGTTCCTATAAAATGTCTTTTACTATCGTAATGTTTGCAATCAAATAGTAATAAATCAAACATTGGCGCTAATTCTTTAAATAATTTAGGTTCAATGTATCCTGTTGTTTCAATAGCTACATGAAGATGATGCTGTTTTAACTCAGTGACTAATTGCTTTAAAAATGCAGGTTGACTCATACCTTCGCCACCAGAAATTGTGATACCACCTTGTGATTCTTCATAAAAATCATAATCTTGCATACAGGTTTCAACAATTTCCTTAATAGATTTATATTCACCTTCAAATGATAAAGCTTGGAAAGGACAAGCATGGACACATTCAAGACAACCCATACATTTACTATTGTCTATTTCAATCATATCATTTTTTAATGACAGGGCATTGTTTTTACAAGTGTGGATGCATTGGAGACAATGTTGACATTTGATTTGATCATGTAAAATTTGAATTGATGTAAATTGTGATTCAGGATTAGAACACCATTTACACTTTAAAGGACATCCTTTAAAAAAGACAGTGGTTCTGATTCCAGGACCATCATGTAAACTGAATTTTTGAATATTAAATATGATACCTTTCATTATTATTTCTCCTTATTGTCATCTTATCATAGTTATTATTAAATGTAAAATTTTAAATTACGAACGAAAGTTAATCTTATTACAAAAGCAATAAAACAATTGACATTATACTAACTATTCTTATAATAGAAACTGTAAATAAGTAAAAATACTTACGAATGAAATAAAGGAGAATTCAAAATGAAAAATGTTGAACATTTTGGTGATTTAACACCACGTATGAATCATTTTAGAGATGCAGTCTTAGAAAAAAAACCATATATTGACAGTCAAAGAGCAATGCTTGTTACAGAAGCGTACCAAGAAAATCAAAATCAGCCTGCAGTTATGAAAAGGGCTTTAATGTTAAAAAAAATACTTGAAAAAATGAATATTTATATTGAAGAGGATACGCTTATTGTTGGTAATCAAGCATCATCTAATAGAGATGCACCTATTTTTCCTGAGTATACAATGAAATTTGTTTTGGATGAATTAGATACTTTTGAAAAAAGAGATGGCGATGTATTTTATATTACAGAACAAACCAAAAAAGATTTACGTTCAATTGCTCCTTTTTGGGAAAATAATAATTTAAGAGCAAAAGGCGAAGCCTTATTACCAGAATGTGTTCAAGTCTTTATGGAAACTGGCTTTTTTGGGATGGAAGGTAAACTTAATTCTGGAGATGCGCATTTAGCTGTAGATTACGATACTTTATTAAAACAAGGTTTAGTAGGTTATCAAAAAAGAGTTTTAAAATTAAAAGATGAATTAGATTTATGTGTGAGCGAAAATATTGATAAATATGTATTTTATAAAGCAGTATTGATTGTTATTGAAGCTGTTAAAACATTTGCAACACGCTTTAGTCAATTAGCCAAAGAAAAAGCGCAATACGCTAATGAACAAAGAAAAAAAGAATTATTAGAAATAAGTGAAATTTGTTCAAAAGTTCCTTTTGAACCTGCTACTTCATTTAAAGAAGCAATTCAATCAGTATGGTTTATTCAACTTATTTTACAAATCGAATCTAATGGGCATTCTTTATCTTATGGTCGTTTTGATCAATATATGTATCCTTATTTAGAAAAAGACTTACGTCTAAATAAATTGACTGAAGATCAGGCAATCGAATTATTAGATAACTTATGGATTAAAACACTTACAATTAATAAAGTAAGAAGTCAAGCTCATACATTTAGTAGTGCCGGAAGTCCAATGTATCAAAATGTAACAATTGGAGGACAGACACCTGACAAAAAGGATGCTGTTAATAAATTGTCATTTTTAGTATTAAAATCAATAGCTCAAACACGTTTACCACAACCTAATTTAACAGTGCGTTATTATAATGGTTTGAATCCTCAATTTTTTGATGAGTGTATTGAGGTAATGAAATTAGGAACGGGAATGCCAGCGTTTAATAATGATGAAATCATTATCCCTTCTTTTATTGATTTAGGTGTTAAGGAAGAAGATGCTTATAATTATTCAGCTATTGGATGTGTTGAAACTGCTGTTCCTGGTAAATGGGGCTATCGTTGTACGGGAATGTCATATCATAATTTCCCACGTATTTTACTTGCGGTCATGAACGATGGAGTCGATGTGACCTCAGGTAAAAGATTTGTAAAAGGGTCAGGACATTTTAAAGATATGACAAGTTATGAACAATTACAAAAGGCTTGGGATCAAGCTATTCGAGAAATAACAAGGTTATCAGTTATTGTAGAGAATGCAGTTGATTTAGCTTCAGAACGTGATGTACCAGATATTTTGTGTTCAACATTAACTCAAGATTGCATTGGTCGAGGTAAGACAATTAAACAAGGTGGAGCTGTTTATGATTTTATTTCTGGATTACAGATTGGTATTGCTAATATGGCAGATAGTTTAGCTGCAATTAAAAAGCTGGTATTTGAAGAAAAAAGAATCACACCAGCTCAATTATGGAAAGCTATGCAAGATAACTACACAAGTGAAGAAAGCAAACGTATTCAAAATATGCTTATTTATGATGCACCTAAATATGGTAATGATAATGATGAGGTAGATTTATTAGTAGTTGATGCATATAACAGTTACATTGATGAAATGAAAAAATATCCTAATACACGTTATGGTCGTGGACCAATAGGAGGTATCCGTTATGCCGGTACATCAAGTATTTCTGCTAATGTTGGTCAAGGTTATGGAACAATGGCTACCCCTGATGGTAGAAAAGCGAAAACTCCTTTAGCTGAAGGATGTTCTCCAGTACATGCAATGGATAAAAATGGACCGACAGCAGTATTTAAATCTGTGTCAAAACTTCCAACCCATGAAATTACAGGTGGTGTTTTATTGAATCAAAAAGTGACACCACAAATGTTATCAACAGAGGAAAATAAGCAAAAATTAGAGATGGTGATAAAAACATTCTTTAATCGTTTAAAAGGATATCATGTTCAATACAATGTGGTTTCAAAAGAAACCCTCATTGATGCTCAAATTCATCCTGAAAAACACCGTGATTTAATAGTCCGTGTAGCGGGTTATTCAGCATTCTTTAATGTCTTATCAAAAGCAACACAAGATGATATTATTGGTAGAACTGAACAGACTTTATAAGATGATCATTGATCATCTTTTTATTTCTTAATTTTGGAAATCAATAGTTTCTTATAATGAAGAGGGTTATTGTATTTTTGAAAGGGTGGAATGAATATGAAAAAAGTTGCAGTAATTATTGCTCCAGGTTTTGAGGAAGGAGAAGCATTAACGATTGTAGATATTTTACGTAGGGGTCATATCCAATGTGATACCATTGGCTTTGATCAAAATGTTCAAGGTGGACATGAAATTGTCTTACGCTGTGATTCTGTTTTAGACGAATCATTATTAGACTATGACATGGTTGTTTTACCAGGAGGTTATGGTGGTGTCGAAACAATGAAGGAAAATAAACAGTTTCTTTCTTTACTTCATAGAATGAATAATGATCGTAAATATATTTGTGCTATGTGCGCTGCACCGGCTGCTTTAGAAAAAGCAAATCTTTTAATCAATAAAAAATTTACGGCTTATCAAGGGTATGAAAATAAAATTAAGCAGGGAGTTTTTTTACAAGATAAAGTTGTAATTGATGACAATCTTGTAACAAGTAGAGGACCAGCAACGTGTTATGCCTTTGCTTATAAACTCTTAGATTTACTTGGAGGAGATTCTTTAGCTGTTAAAAAGAGAATGGTTTATTTTAATGCATTTGATGTAAAGGAGGACGAATAAAATGAAACGAGTTGCAGTATTGATGGCAGAAGGTTATGAAGAAGGGGAAACTTTAACAATCGTTGATTTACTTCGTCGAGGAGAAATTGAGTGTCATACGTTTAGCTTTAACAGAGAATATGTAAAAGGAATGCATGGAATGAACGTCAAAGCGGATAAAATATTTGGTGAAGAAATTAAAGAATATGATGTCCTGGTTTTACCTGGAGGAAGACCAGGAGGACAAAATTTAAGAGAAAATCCGGAAGTTATTTCAATGATTCGTTATTTTAATGAACATCATAAATATCTAGGAGCTATGTGTTCAGGAACAATAGCTCTAGAAACAGCAGATGTCATTAATGGGAAAAAGGTAACGGGTTATACAGGATATGAAAATAAACTTTTAAGTGGAAATTTTGTTGATGAGGTAGCTGTCTTTGATCAAAATATCATTACGAGCCAAGGACCAGCCACAGCTTATCCCTTTGCTTTTAAAATCTTAGAAGTTTTAGGAAAAGATGTTACTGAAATGAAAGAAAAATTAATGTATACTTTTGCTAGAGGAAAGTAGATGAGATTATGCTTTATGATAAATTACCTATTGTATTTTTAAGTACTTTAGCTAGCGAAAAGAAAGACTCAACGAATAGTCAAATTGCTTCTTATTTATTAGATCATTTAGAAGAGATTAAAGATATTGGAATTCGGGATATGGCAAAAGAATGTCATGTAGCGATGAGTTCTATTTCAAGATTTTGTAAGGAAATTGGGCTTCATGATTTTAATGAATTAAGAGAATTATTGGTTTCTACAAATATGAATTTCGAACAAAATTCGTTGTCTTCATCTTGTGATGAGAGATTAAAAGCCTATAGTTCAAAAGTCAAAGAAAGTATTGAAATGGTTGAAAATTCTATTGATATAAAACAAATTGGTTTATTATGCAAAGAAATCAAACATTATGAAAAGGTGGCTGCTTTTGGCTTGCTTAAAGCAGGAACAGTGGCCTTTAATTTACAAACAGACTTATTGATGCTGGGAAAACAAATTTATTCAAATATTTCCTATAAACAACAATTGCAATACATTTTATCAGCAACAAAAGACGATTTAATTATTATCTTTTCTTATACAGGATGTTACTTTGATTATCCTGATTTAAGAGCTTTAAAAAATAAACTTAATGCTCCACAAATTTGGTTGATTTCAAGCAAGCAGGAAACATATCCTAAATTTATTGATCATGTAATTACTTTTGATTCTTTACAAGACCAAAATAGTCATCCTTATCAACTTCAATTTATTGCAGGACTTATTGGTCAAGAGTATGCAAGGATAGTCTAAAAGGCTATTCTTTTTTCTTAATTTAAGAAATCAAATGCTTTTAATTAAAGAATGATTTATGTTTTTATCAGGAGGTAAAAATATGGTTAATAAAAGTTATAAACATTGGCTTATTGTTTTATTAATGTGTTGTTTAGCAGCAAGTTCGATAGGTTTATGCACTAATGCAATTGGTGTTTTTTATGTACCTGTTTCAAATAGTTTACATGTATTGAAAGGAACATTTGCTTTGCATGCGACACTTTCTACATTAACAACTGCTTTGACATCTTTAAAAATGTCAAAAATCATAAAAAAATATAATTATAAAAGTGTTTTATTGATAGGTGTATTAATGACAAGTATATCTACGTGGTTGATGTCTTATAGTTCATCTATTTATTTGTTTTATATTTTAGGAATTGTAAGAGGAATAGGAGTAGGAATTTATGGGATGGTGCCTCTTACGATAGTCATTACTAATTGGTTTGATGAAAAACATGGACTAGCAACTAGTCTTGCACTAAGTTTTAGTGGACTTGCAGGAGCTATCTTTTCTCCTTTGTTAAGTTTTTGGATTGATAGTTATGGCTGGCAAACGACCTATCGATTTATGGCAATTATTATTTTTGTTTTGGTTCTTCCTGCTTTAAGTGTCTCTTGGAAAATAATGCCACAAGATGAAGGAATGTTACCTTATGGTTATCAAAAGAAAGAGACAGTCACTGTATCAAAAAATAAAATTAATCTTTTAACTCTTAGTTTTGTATATATGTGTTTATTTACTATTTTACATACATCCATCACAGGTATCTCTCAACATTTATCAGGTATTGCCTTAAGTATTCAACTTTCTACAAACATAGGAGCAACTTTTATGTCACTTACCATGATTGGTAATATTTGTACAAAGTTGTTGATTGGTTTATTAAGTGATTTGTTTACACCGGTTAAGGCTGTAGTCATTATGATTTTAACAAATTGTTTTTCTTTGATTTTATTATTTGTTGGTGTTTTACAACAACAAGTTCTTTTGTTAACTATCGGTTCATTTATTTTTGGCTCTATTTATTCGGTAGGAGCAGTAGGAATACCAATGTTGACACGGTATTTTTTTGGAAGTGAAAACTATGGTCAAACGTATGCTGTAATTGGTTTTTTAACGAATGTAGGGAGTGCAAGTTCTTTAACTTTGATTGGTTATTTATATGATTTTACTAAGAGTTATCAAATTGTCTTTATCATTGCCTTGTTATTTCATCTTATTAATTTAATATTATTATTGGTGATTTGTTCACGCCATAATAACAAAGATGATAGAAATGGAATGTTGTAGGGAATGTGGTATTGATGGAGAGGTTCTTTATTGTTCAACATGTAAACAATTTTGCTTTCCAATGTTTAATAGTACTATTTCCACAATTATCTTTAATCTAACAAAAAGATCAGATTTTAATGTATTAGTTACTGGACATATTACAAATGATGATAAATGACGTTTAGCAATGTTGGGTATCATCCTTTTCAATTATAATTTATCTCTAGTCTTATTTGTTAGAATATGTATACAGGCATAAGCTATAAAGCTTATGCCTTTTTTATTTTTTCTATTTCCTCTTTAATTTTATCAATGCTTTTTTCTAATAAATCATAGTCATCTTCTTTATTTTCAATCTTTTCATTTTGATCTTTAATAAAGGAACAATAGGTGCTGTTTAAAGAAATCATATCTCCTAATGTTGTTAGATAAGCACCTATAACAGCAAGTTGTTCCTCACTAAAACAATCTATTAAAGAACAACTAATAAGAACGAGACTTTGATTTAATAAAAGAGGATGGATGCAAGGTTCATTCATATGATCACCAATGTATTTTATGTATCATATATATGATAGTGATATATATTCATATATTTAAAAAATAAACTTGCTTGACACATTAAATAACAGTGTTATAATAACGCTGTTATTTAATGGTGGAGGTTATAAATGAGACAAGAATCAGCAGGGGTAACTGAAGCCCTTTTAAAAAGTGCAACAAATGAATTTTTAAAAGAAGGTTTCTTAAAAGCAAGTCTTCGTAAGATTTCTGCTGATAGTGGTGTCAGCACGAATTCAATTTATACACGTTTTAAAAATAAAGCGGGTTTATTTGATGCTATTGTGGGTAAGTGTGCTCAAGGATTGATGGATATTTACTTGGATTGTATAAAAAAAGCTTCATTGAGTGATGATTTATCTTTAGCCAATCAAGAAGGAGGACAAGGAACAAATCTAGTTCTGGAATATGTTTATCAACATTTAACAGAGTTTAAATTGATTTTTTGTTGTTCTTCAGGAACAAAGTACGAGCATTTTCTTGATCAATTAGGGGAAATTGAAGAAGCGTATTATCGTGAGTTTGTAAAAAAATACGGAAAAGAAGGGTATCGAGTTGATGATTTTTTTATCCATGTTTTTTGTCGAAGTGGTTGGCAACTCGTGTATGAAGTTGTTGCACATGAACGTACGTATGAAGAAGCGCAATCATTTATGAATAGCACCATTTTATTTAATATTGCTGGCTGGAAAGCTGTTATGGGAATTGATTAAAATATGAGGCAGTGGAAACTGCCTTTAATAAAAGTCAACAGTTAGCGATATCTAACCAAAAGGAGGGTATCTATGAAAGAAAAGAAAAAAAGTACATTATCTAAATTAATGCAATATGCAGGCAATCATAAATACTATGTTTATGCTTCATGTGTTTTAGCAGCGTTAAGTGCTGTTGTTGCATTAATTCCTTTTTATGATATTTGGCGTATTATTAAAGAGGTATTAGAAGTAAGACAAAATTTTAATGAAGCTATCCATATTAAAAGTTATGGCTGGCAAGCTGTTTTCTTTGCTTTACTAGCAATGGTATTTTACATTGCTGCTTTAATGTGTTCGCATAAAGCGGCATTTAGAGTGCAAGCAACAATGAGAACGAAAATGATGGAACATATTATGAAACTTCCACTTGGTTATGTTGAAAGCCAAGGGAGTGGAAAAATAAGAAAAGTTGTTATGGAATCAAGTGCAGCGACCGAAACGTTTTTAGCACATAATGTGCCAGATAAAGTAGTTTCTAAAGCAACACCAATTGGTTTACTTATTATGATGGCTGTTTTCGATTGGCGTTTAGGTTTAATGAGTTTAATTCCTGCAGTTATTGCTTTTGTTTTGATGTTTACAGCAATGATGGGACCTAAAATGGCTCAGGATATGAAACAATATCAAAATGCTTTAGAAGATATGTCAAATGAAGCAGTAGAATATGTAAGAGGAATACCGGTAGTTAAAACATTTGGACAAACTATTTTCTCTTTTAAAAGATTTAAAGAAGCTATTGATGAATATGAAAAATGGACTTTGGATTATACGGAAAGTATGATGAAACCAATGGTTTGTTTTACAACTTTTGCGAATGCAATCTTTGCGGCATTGATTATTGCAGCTTATTTATTTGCAGGAAGTCAAGTTACTGATCAATTTGTTTTAAACTTATTTTTCTATATTTTAATTACAGCTATTCTAACAACAACTTTAATGAAAGTAGCTTATGCAGGTGAATCACAAATGCTTGTTGAAGATGCTTTAAATCGTATGGATTCGATTATGAATGTTCAACCATTACCTGAAAGTCAACAAACACAATTACCAAGTGATGCTTCTATTGATTTAGAAAATATCAGTTTCACTTATCAAGATGCTTCTACTAAAGCAATTGATAATTTAAGCATGCATATTAATGCAGGAGAACATATTGCATTAGTAGGACCAAGTGGTGGTGGTAAAACAACAGTTGCATCGCTTATCTCTCGTTTTTGGGATGTTAATGAAGGAAGTATTAAAATCGGTCATGTTAATATTAAAGATATTGAACAAATTGAATTAATGAATCAAGTATCTTATGTTTTTCAAGACAGTCATTTACTTAAAATGAGTATTTTAGAAAATATCCGTATGTCTAGACCGAACGCATCAGATGAAGAGGTTATACAAGCTTTAAAAAATGCACAGTGCCAAGATATTATTGATAAATTCCCTGATGGAGTTAATACTATTATTGGCTCAAAAGGAGTTTATGTTTCGGGTGGAGAAAGTCAAAGATTATCTATTGCTAGAGCCTTTTTAAAGAATGCACAAATTCTTATTTTAGATGAAGCAACAGCTTTCGCAGATCCTGATAATGAAGTTCTTGTACAAAAAGCTTTTGAAAAACTTTCAAAAAATAAAACTGTCATTATGATTGCTCATCGTTTATCAACAGTAAGAGATGCTGATTGTATTTATGTATTAGAAAACGGTCGTATCGTTGAAAGTGGTAAACATGAAGACTTGTTAGAAGCAAAGGGTGTTTATGAACATATGTGGAGTCAATACAATCAGTCAGTTAAATGGAAAGTACAAAAGGGGGAAGAAGAATAATGATAGAAAGATTAAAACATAAATATGCTTTATCTAATCAAGGGGCAAAAGATATGGTAAGAGCATTTGTAGCAGTCACACTTTCTAATCTTGTTTTAATGTTTCCGGTAGGATTACTTTATTTGCTAGCATCTTATTTGTTAGATCAACGATTACCTAAGGGAAAATTGATGTTTTTTATGATTGCGATTGTGACAATTTTAATTTGTATTGCGCTCACAACAATCTTTCAATATCGTTCTACTTTTTTATCAACATATGTTGAAAGTGGTGTTAGACGAAGAACTTTAGCTGAAAAACTGAGAAAATTACCTTTGTCTTATTTTGGTAAAAAAGATTTAGCAGACCTTACAAATACAATTATGTCCGACTGTGCTCTTTTAGAAACAGCAAGTTCACACTGGATTCCTGAATTAATTGGAGCTATGATTTCAACGACAATTATTGTTGTCAGTTTATTCTTTTTTGATTTTAGAATGGCGCTGGCGGCTATTTGGGTTATGCCAATTGCTTTTGCAATTGTTCTTTATTCAAGAAAAGCATTACGTCATACTTATGAAAAAACAAATCAATATCGTATTGATTGTTTAGACGGTATTCAAGAAGGCTTAGAAACATTGAGAGATTTAAGATCAAATAATATGTGTGATACTTATATGGGATCTCTTAATAAAAAAATTAAAGCAGTTGAAAACCATGCTATCTTTGCTGAATTTACAAATGCAGCATTTGTATGCAGTGCACAAATGATTTTAAAACTTGGTATGGGTACAGTAGCAGTAGTAGGAAGTTACTTACTTGTAAAAGGAGAAATAAGCGTTCTTACATTCTTTATGTTTTTATTTGTTGTGACACGTATGTATGAACCTTTACAAATTTCTTTACAAAACTTATCAGCGATGATTAGTTTAGATACAAACTGTAAACGTATGGATGAAATTTTATCTCATGATGAACAAACGAGTGTCGATACGCTTACAAATGAAGGCTATGATATTGTTTTTGATCATGTGGCTTTCTCTTATAATCAAAAAGAAAAAGTATTATTGGATGTTTCATTTACTGCTAAACAAGGTGAAGTGACAGCTTTAATTGGTCCAAGTGGTGGCGGTAAAACAACAATTTCTCGACTTGCTGCTCGTTTTTATGATATCGATAGTGGAAAAATCACAGTGGGTGGCATGGATATTTCTAAGATTGATCCTGAAAAATTATTAGAACTTTATTCAATTGTTTTCCAAGATGTAACATTATTTAATAATACAGTAATGGAAAATATTCGTATTGGTAAAAAGGATGCCACTGATGAAGAAGTTATTGCTGCAGCAAAATTAGCACACTGTGATGAATTTGTTGAAAAAATGCCTGATCAATGGAATACAATGATTGGTGAAAATGGTTCGGAATTATCAGGAGGACAAAGACAAAGAATTTCTATTGCTAGAGCATTTCTTAAAGATGCACCAATTATTTTAATGGATGAAGCAACTGCTTCTTTGGATGTTGATAATGAATCTATGATTCAAGAAGCTATTTCTAAATTGATTAAAAATAAGACAGTTATCATTATTGCTCATAGAATGAGAACAGTAGATGGCGTTGATAAAATTGTTGTTTTAAAGGATGGTGTTGTATCTGAACAAGGTAAACCACAAAAACTTAAACAACAAAATGGAATTTATAAACATATGGTAGATATGCAAATGTTATCAAGTCAATGGAAATATGAGTAGATCCTATATAAATAATGATTTTAAAGCACAAATTCAATTTTGTGCTTTTTTTGTACAATCATGAGGTTTACCTCTTATTACTACGTTGAAGCACCTATTCATGGTGCTCCAGAAGTAATTAAATTTTTAAAGGAAGACACAAAAGACACATTTAATTTGAATAAACTGTAAAAATATTTAATTATAATAATAAAATACTTGCATGATAATAAAATATAAACTACAATAAATGCACATTCATGTAAAAGAAGGGGGGAAATAACATGATTGATACGGGTGATACAGGATTTATGATAATCTGTGCTGCCTTGGTGTTACTGATGACGCCAGGTTTAGCTTTTTTCTATGGCGGTATGGTTCGTAGAAAAAACGTTGTTAATACGATGATGACATCAATTTTTATTATTGGTATTGCAACGGTGATGTGGGTATTGTTTGGTTACTCACTAGCTTTTGGTAAAGATCATTTTGGAATTATCGGGGATTTAAGTCATCTTGGTCTTGCTGGAGTAACAGGAGCAGTAGGTGAGTATGCCGATTCTATTCCAGGACTAGGATTTGCTATGTTTCAAATGATGTTTGCGATTATTACTCCGGCATTAATAACTGGAGCAGTAGCGGGTAGAATGAAATTTAAAGCTTTATTTTTATTTATTATTTTATGGTCGACAATTGTTTATTATCCAATGGCACACATGGTATGGGGACTTGGAGGTTTTCTAGCAAAGATTGGTTCTGTTGATTTTGCAGGAGGAAATGTTGTTCATATAAGTTCTGGAATCAGTGCTTTGGTTTTATGTATTGTTTTAGGAAAAAGAAATGGGTATGGTAAAGCAAACTATCGTATTCATAATATTCCATTTGTTGTTTTAGGGGCAAGTCTTTTATTATTTGGTTGGTTTGGATTTAATGCTGGTAGTGCTTTAAAAGCAAATGATCTTGCCGTTCATGCCTTTGTAACAACAGCGGTTTCTGCGGCTGCCGGGATGTTATCTTGGATGTTAATGGATGTTGTGATGGCAGAAAAGCCAACTTTAGTAGGCTGTGTTACAGGTCTTGTTGTAGGTTTGGTGGCTATTACGCCAGGCGCAGGTTTTGTTCCAATTTGGGCTTCATTAATTATAGGTTTTGTAGGGAGTCCAATTTGTTATTTCATGATTTCAAAAGTCAAACAAAAATTTGGTTATGATGATGCTTTAGATGCATTTGGATGTCATGGTGTCGGTGGTATCTGGGGTGGCATTGCTACTGGATTATTTGGGCAAACTTCTATTAATAGTGTAGCAAAATGGAACGGATTGTTTTTTGGTGATACGAGATTATTTATTGCACAAGTGATAAGTATTATTGTTACAATTGTTATTGCAATCGTTGGAACATTGATTTGCTTAAGTATTATTCGTTTGTTTACACCATTACGAGTGGAAAAACGTGAAGAACAAATTGGATTAGATTTAGCAGAACATAATGAAACAGCTTATCCATCATTTAATGGTTTAGATTAAGGAGGATGACAAATGATTAAAATAGAAGCAATTGTTCGTGAAGAAAAATTAGAGGACGTTAAAGCTGCGCTTTCAGCTATTGAAGTTCATGGTATCACTGTTTATCAAGTGATGGGATGTGGAATCCAAAAAGGGTATCTTGAAATCGTTCGTGGACAAGAAGTAGAAATAAATATGTTGCCTAAAATTAAATTTGAAATTATTGTCAGTGACGAAAAGTGGGAACAAAAAACAATTGAAGCCATTCGCAAGGCTGCTTATACGGGGCATCCTGGTGATGGGAAAATTATTAGTTATGATTTAAAAAGCGCACTTCGCATTAGAACTGGTGAAACAGGAAAAGAAGCCATTAACTAAAATGGCTTCTTTTTTTATAAAGAAAAAAAGGCAATATTAATTGCCATATAACCAAAAGTAAAAATGTCATTAAAATTAGGGAATGTGTACATTAAATATAAGGAAAGTTATTCGATTTTTACTTTCATGTTAATTTTTTCCTTCACCTACGATTTTTGTTGTGTGTGTTAGTGTGATTGATAAAAATCGAGGTTTGTTTTCGTTAGCCTTAACTAACTATCTATATGTTAGCATATGCTAACTGATGTGTCAACTATCTTGAATAAAAAAATGTAAAAATGAGACGAAATTTCATATTTTGACGGTGATGTTTCATTGACTTTTAAAAACATTTATTCTATACTTGCCATAGGTGATTTCCTTCACCTAGAAGGAAGAAATCTTGTAGTAATACGATATTTCTTTTTTTCAGTGTTAGTGATCATTAATTGATGAAAGGAGAAAATAAAAAATGATTTATTCACAAGAAGTTGAAGAAATGTGCACTGTAAATCGTGGTGCATCACATGGATGTGCTCCAATTCCAGAAGAAGGAAAATGGGTATATTCAAGAGAAATCAAAGATATTTCTGGATTAACACATGGTATTGGTTGGTGTGCTCCTCAACAAGGTGCTTGTAAACTAACTTTAAATGTTAAAGAAGGTATTATTGAAGAAGCATTAATTGAAACTGTTGGATGTTCAGGTATGACTCACTCTGCTGCAATGGCTAGTGAAGCATTAGTTGGTAAAACTTTATTAGAAGGTTTAAATACTGACTTAGTTTGTGACGCTATCAACACAGCTATGAGAGAATTATTCTTACAAATCGTTTATGGACGTACTCAATCAGCATTCTCTGAAGGAGGATTAGTTGTTGGAGCTGGTCTTGAAGATTTAGGTAAAGGTTTAAGATCAATGGTAGGTACATCTTACTCTACTAAATTAAAAGGACCTCGTTACTTAGAATTAACTGAAGGTTATATTACTCGTATTGCTTTAGATGATAACAACGAAATCATCGGTTACGAATTCGTTAACTTAGGTAGAATGATGGAAATGATTAAAGATGGAAAAGATGCTAATGAAGCTTTAGAAGCTGCTAAAGGAAACTATGGTAGATTCGATGATGCTGCTAAATACATCGATCCAAGAAAAGAATAATAGGAGGATACGAAAAAATGGCATTATTTGAAGGTTATGAAAGAAGAATTGATCAAATTAACGCTGCATTAGCTAAGTGTGATATCAAATCAATCGAAGAAGCAAAAGCTATTTGTGATGAAAAAGGTATCAACGTTTATGATATCGTAAAATCTACACAACCAATTTGTTTCGAAAACGCTTGTTGGGCATATACAGTTGGTGCTGCTATGGCAATTAAAAATGGTGATAAAAAAGCAGAAGATGCTGCTAAAACAATCGGTGTTGGTTTACAATCATTCTGTATTCCAGGATCAGTTGCTGATGATCGTAAAGTAGGTTTAGGTCATGGTAACTTAGGAGCTATGTTATTAAATGAAAATACTCAATGTTTCGCATTCTTAGCTGGACATGAATCTTTCGCTGCTGCTGAAGGAGCTATTAAAATTGCTGAAAAAGCTAACAAAGTTAGAAAAAATCCATTAAGAGTTATCTTAAATGGTTTAGGAAAAGATGCTGCTAAAATCATCTCAAGAATTAATGGTTTCACTTACGTAGAAACTCAATTTGATTATTTCACTGGAGAAGTTAAAGAAGTATCAAGAACTGCTTATAGTAATGGTCCACGTGCTAAAGTTAACTGCTATGGTGCAGATGACGTACGTGAAGGTGTTGCTATCATGCATAAAGAAGGTGTAGATGTATCAATCACTGGTAACTCTACTAACCCAACTCGTTTCCAACATCCAGTTGCTGGAACATATAAAAAAGAATGTATCGAACAAGGTAAAAAATATTTCTCAGTTGCTTCAGGTGGTGGAACTGGACGTACATTACATCCTGATAATATGGCTGCTGGTCCTGCTTCATATGGTATGACTGATACTATGGGACGTATGCACAGTGATGCACAATTCGCTGGATCTTCATCAGTTCCTGCTCACGTAGAAATGATGGGATTAATCGGTATGGGTAATAACCCAATGGTTGGTGCTACTGTTGCTGTTGCTGTTGCAATTGAAGAAGCTTGTAAATAATTAAAAGCTGGTTTAGACTAGTTAAAATTATATTAAAAAAGTCTTGATATAAATCAAGGCTTTTTTTGTTTATAAAAAAATGAGCTTTACAAAAAGCTCATTTTATCTTTAGTTTAAGCCTACTAATGATTTTTTAAAATAAAGTAAATCAACGGCTTGTAAACCATTTTCATAAATTTCTTGAGGATAGTATTTAATAAAAAACTCTTCGATACGATGACTATAATGGTAACCCAATTTAGTATAAAAGGCAATATTAATCATACTTGAATTTGCTGTCGATACATAAATTGTAGGAATATTTTGATACATTTTTTCAATATATTGAATTAAACTTTTTGCATATCCGTGTCCACGATGTTCTTGTAAGGTAAGAATATTTTTAATTTCTACTTCACTATCTGATTTTTTTATAACCGCAATAAAAGAGACAGGTTCTTCATTTATGAAGTATCCATATAATTGACCTTTTTCTAAATAATCTTCAACTAAATTAATGTTAGGATCGCTTTCTGTTAATAACAGAGCATAATCCATTTTGCTTGATATTTCTTGAATCATGATTGACCACCTTTATTTTTACAATGTAATAAATATGAAAAAAGAAATAGTTTTTTTACTATTTCTTTTGTTATTTTCAACATTATAATACCACAAATTAGGTGATTTTTCAAGACTGGTCATTTTTATGGAATAGGTGTATTAAGAATAACAGGAGGTCAAATATGGGAAAAAATTTAACGTCATTAGTTAGTTGTTTTGCTAGAGGATATCATTATTTAAATAATGATAGTTGGGTGTTTGAGGATGCTTTAGCTCATTGTTTACTAACAAAACAAGAATATCAAGAAATAAGTCAATCAATGATAGAAGGGATTCATTTTTTTAATCCGCAATTTGAAGGAACAAAAGAAGAAGCGTTGAAATGGATTGTCAATCATCAACTTGCTCCAACTGTTCTTGCTAGAAGTGCTTTTTATCAAGATTGTCTAAAACAAAAAATGGAAAGGGAAAGACAATATCTTATTTTTGGTTCTGGTTTAGATAGTTTTGCCTATTCTTTATTAAAAGGATTGAATGTCTTTGAAATTGATCGACCAGATGTTATCAAAGACAAATTACAAAGATTAAAAAATGCACATATTGATTATGATCATGTTCATTTTATTGGGTGCCAGCTAGAAGATGATGATTGGATCAGTCAATTATATAAAAATAATTATTGTCAGGACGTTATTTCGTTTAGTAGTTTATTGGGGCTTTGCTATTATTTAAGCAAAGATGATTTTTCTAAACTATTATGTATTTTAAATAAAAACGTGAAGGAAGGAAGTTATTTGGTATTTGATTATCCTTGTGATCATCAAAGCAGAGAAAGTTTAAAAAATAAGCAGCTTGCTAGTGGAGCAGGTGATTCAATGAAAGCAAAATATCAACATGATGAAATAGAAAAATTATTATTATCTCATGGCTTTGAGATTGAAAAACATCTAGACTATGATGTAATAACGCATTTGTATTTTGATGAATACAATCAATGTCATTATGATAGTCCAATTATTCCGTTTCAGGATATCAGTTATGTTTTTGCTAGAAAAAGATAAATCAAAAATCATTTACAATTATTCGTCGTTTGGTGTTGATTTAGTATGAGATTTTTGGTATTATGCAATTAGTTATACGACTGACGGAAGTGGAATTAACCACATGGAGTATAATCATAGAGAGCCGACCGTCTGGGCAAAGAGTCCGGACGACTAGGCTCTTTTTTAGTTTTATAGATTTGTTTATGTAATTATACGTAATTTCAAACAGTCATTGATTGTTTGCCTTAACTAATTGCGATATAATATAGTCGGATTTTTAAAAGCAAATCTATTATAAAAGAAAGGATAAATTGATATGTTAACAGATGTAGAAATTGCACAAAATGCAACGATGGAACCGATTAGTCAAGTTGCAAAAAAAGTAGGTCTTAATGAAGATGATTTAGAATTATATGGTAAATATAAAGCTAAGATTTCATTAGATGCGATTAAAAAATTAGAAAATAACAAAGATGGGAAGTTAGTCTTGGTTACAGCAATCAATCCTACACCAGCCGGTGAAGGAAAGACAACGACAATGATTGGTTTATCTCAAGCTTTAAATAAGTTAGGAAAGAAATCAGTTGTAGCGATGCGTGAACCATCTCTTGGACCATGTTTTGGTATTAAAGGTGGTGCTGCTGGTGGAGGATATGCTCAAGTTGTTCCAATGGAAGACATTAACCTTCATTTTACAGGTGATATTCATGCAATTACTGCAGCTAATAACCTTATTGCTACTATGCTTGATAATTCTATTCACCAAGGTAATCCTTTAAATATTGATACCCGTCAAATCGTATGGAAAAGAGTTGTTGATTTAAATGATCGTGCTTTACGTCATACTGTTTGTGGTCTTGGAGGAAAAGTTAATGGGGTTCCTCGTGAAGATGGCTTTGATATTACAGTAGCAAGTGAAGTAATGGCTATTTTATGTTTAGCTACTTCATTAACAGATTTAAAACAAAGAGCTGCAAAAATGATTGTTGCTTATACATATGATGGAAAACCAGTAACAGTTGATGATATTCAAGCAACAGGAGCAGTTACATTATTATTAAAAGATGCAATTAAACCAAACTTGGTACAAACTTTAGATCATAATCCAGTATTTGTTCATGGTGGTCCATTTGCTAATATTGCTCATGGTTGTAATTCGGTTATGGCAACTAAACTTGCTATTAAATTAGGTGATTATGCCATTACTGAAGCTGGATTTGGAGCTGATCTAGGTGCTGAAAAATTCTTGGATATTAAATGTCGTCAAGCTGGATTAAATCCTGAAGCTGTTGTGATTGTAGCAACGGTAAGAGCTTTAAAAATGCATGGCGGTGTTGCTAAAAAAGATTTAGCAATTGAAAACTTAGAAGCCTTAAAAGCAGGATTAGGTAATTTAGAAAAACACATTGAAAATATTGCTAAATTTGATATTCCTAGTGTTGTTGCTATTAATGCTTTCCCAACAGATACTGAAGCTGAATTACAATTATTAAATGAATGTTGTCAAAAATTAGGTGTTGAAGTTGCAATTAGTAAAGTATGGGAAAAAGGTGCAGATGGTGGTATTGAACTTGCTGAAAAATTATTAGATATTTTAGAAAATGAAGAAGCTCATTATCATCCTTTATATAATTTAGACATGTCAATTGAAGATAAAATCGAAACAATCGTTAAAGAAATTTACGGTGGAGACGGTGTTGAATTTACAAAGAAAGCAAAAAATAAGATTAAAAAATATAATGAACAAGGGTTAGCTGATTTACCTATCTGTGTTGCTAAAACACAATACTCATTATCAGATCAAGCATCTTTACTTGGAAGACCAACAGGATTTACAGTAAAGATTAATGATATTATTCCTTCTGCTGGAGCAGGATTTTTAGTTGCTATTTCTGGTGATATTATGCGTATGCCAGGTTTACCTAAAAAGCCAGCAGCAGTCAATATGGATATTGATGAAGATGGAAAAATTATTGGTTTATTCTAAAAGGAGAGAAAAATGAAAGTTGCAATTATCATGGGGTCAACAAGTGATTTACCTAAAATGGAAGCATGCGTTGACATTTTGAAAAATTATGGTGTTGAAGTAAATGTTCGTTGTTTATCGGCACATCGTGCTCATGCAGGATTAAGTGCTTTTATTGAGGAAACTGCTCATGATGGTACTGAAGTTATTATTACAGCTGCGGGAATGGCTGCTGCGCTTCCTGGAGTTGTGGCGAGTCAAACAGTTTTACCAGTTATTGGAGTTCCTTTAAGTGGGGCAACACTTGATGGTATGGATGCCTTATTATCTATCGTACAGATGCCTTCTGGTATCCCAGTTGCTACGGTAGCAATCAATGGCGGTAAAAATGCTGCTTATCTTGCTATGCAAATTATGGCAATTAAACACGATGAATTAAAAGATAAACTTTTAGCTTATCGACAAGATATGGAAAAACAAGCAATGAAAGCCAATGAAGAAGTTATTGAAAAATTTAAATAGGGGGTAATGAAAAATGGCTGAATTATTATATGAAGGAAAAGCAAAACAAGTTTATAAAACAGAAAAGGAAGATGAATATTTAATTCATTATAAAGATGATGCAACTGCAGGAAACGGAGCAAAACATGATCAATTTGAAGGGAAAGGTGTTTTAAATAACACAATTTCTTGTATTATTTTTGATATGTTGGAAGAAGCAGGAATTAAAACACACATGATTAAAAAATTAAATGATCGTGATATTTTAGTTAAAAAAGTAGATATCTTTCCATTAGAAGTTATTGTTAGAAATATTACAACTGGTTCATTCTGCAAAAGATTAGGTGCACCAGAAGGTGTTGTATTAGATGAACCAATCTTTGAAATGTCTTACAAAAATGATGAATATGGGGATCCATTAATTAATGATGATCATGCAGTTGCTTTAAAATTAGCGACTCGTGAAGAATTAGCTTATATTAAAAAAACAACTTTAAAAATTAATGAATTATTGAAAGAATTCTTCTTATCAATGAATTTAAAATTAGTAGATTTTAAAATTGAATTCGGTAAAACTGCAGATGGTGAAATTTTATTAGCTGATGAAATCTCTCCAGATTCATGCCGTTTATGGGATGTTGATACAAATCAAAAATATGATAAAGATGTATTTAGACAAGATATCGGAGATTTAATTGAAACTTATAAAGCAGTACTTGCTAGAATGGAAAATAAATAGACTAAGGAGAGAATAAGATGGATTACAAAAAAGCTGGTGTTGATATTGAAGCAGGATATAAATCCGTTGAATTAATGAAAAAACATGTTAAACAAACAATGCGTCCTGAAGTATTAGGAGGCATTGGTGGGTTTGCTGGTGCTTTTGATTTAAGTGGCATTAAAAATATGGAAGAACCTGTTCTTTTATCTGGTACAGATGGATGCGGAACAAAGGTTAAACTTGCTTTTGTAATGGATAAACATGACACAATAGGTATTGATGCTGTTGCTATGTGTGTAAATGATATTGCTTGTTCAGGAGGAGAACCATTATTTTTCTTAGATTATATTGCTTGTGGTAAAAATTATCCTGAAAAAATTGCAACAATTGTCTCTGGTGTAGCTGAGGGATGTAAGCAATCAGGTTGTGCTTTAGTAGGTGGGGAAACTGCTGAACATCCTGGTTTAATGCCTGAAAATGATTATGATTTAGCTGGTTTTGCTGTTGGTGTTGTTGATAAAAAAGACATTATTGATGGTAGTACAGTTAAAGATGGGGATGTTTTAGTTGGTATTGCTTCAAGTGGTGTTCATAGTAACGGTTTTTCACTTGTTCGTAAAGTATTTGATATGACTCAAGAATCTTTAAATACATATTATGATGAATTAGGAAAAACTTTAGGAGAAGCTTTAATTGAACCAACACGCATTTATGTTAAAGCATTAAAAAATGTGAAAGATGCGGGCGTGACAATTAAAGGATGTAGTCATATTACTGGTGGCGGATTCTATGAAAATGTTCCTAGAATGTTACCAGAAGGTGCTAAGGCAATGATTAAAAAGAATAGTTATCCGATACCACCTATCTTTGATTTAATTGCTAAAGAAGGAAATATTGAAAGTCATATGATGTATAATACGTTTAATATGGGATTAGGTATGGTGATTGCTTTAGATAAAAATGATGTAGATACGGCTTTAAAAGCAATTGAAGCTGCTGGAGATCAATGCTATGTTGTTGGTTCAATTGTATCTGGTGATAAAGGTGTAGAATTATGCTAAAGATGGCTGTCTTTGTTTCTGGGGGAGGAACAGATTTACAATCAGTTATAGATGCTTGTCAAAGCGGTCAAATTAATGGGGAAATAAAACTTGTTGTTTCAAATCGTAAAAATGCTTATGGTTTAACACGTGCCAGCAATGCTGGTATTGAAACAGCAATTGTAAAAAATAATGATCATTTATTGGTGGAAATGCTAAAAGAAAGAGAAATTGATTTAATTGTGTTAGCAGGATATTTAGCTATTTTAACTGATGAGTTAATTGACGCTTATCCTTGTAAGATTATCAATATTCATCCTTCTTTAATTCCATCATTTTGTGGACCCGGATTTTATGGAATGCATGTTCATGAAGCTGTACTTAAAAGAGGGGTTAAAGTGTCAGGAGCGACTGTTCATTTTGTAAGTAGTGAGGTTGATGGGGGACCTATTATTTTACAAGAGGCATGTGATATTTCCGATTTAGATAAAGCAGAAGATATTCAAGCAAGAGTGTTAGAAATAGAACATCGTATTTTACCTCAAGCGGTTGCTTTATATTGCGATGGAAAAATAAAAGTTGAAAATGAAAGGGCAAAGGTGATTTAAATGAGCAAAAGAGCATTGATGAGTGTTACTAATAAAGATGGTATTGTGGATTTTGCTAAGGGGTTAGTTGAACTTGGCTTTGAAATTGTTTCGACTGGGGGAACAATGAAAGTATTAGAAACAGCAGGAGTAAAATGTATTGCTATTGATGATGTGACTGGTTTTCCAGAAATGTTAGATGGTCGTGTAAAGACATTACATCCTAAAGTTCATGGGGGATTATTATTTAGAAGAGATTTACCTGAACATGTTGAAACAGTAAAAAAATATGGAATTCAACCTATTGATTTAGTTTGTGTTAATTTATATGAATTTGAAAAAGCTTTAAAAGAAGGAAAACCAATGGCTGATATGATTGAAAATATTGATATCGGTGGTCCATCAATGATTCGTTCAGCTGCTAAAAACTTTAAAGATGTTTTAATTGTCACTGATCCTCGTGATTATCAAAATGTTTTAGATGCGATTAAAGATCAAAAAGATGATTATGATTTTAGATTAAATTTAGCGTATAAAGCATTTAGTTTAACAGGAAGCTATGATGCTATGATTTCTCGTTATTTTGCAGGTGTTGTTGGTGATGAATTCCCAGAAATTTTAAATATGTCTTATAAAAAAGTAGAACACTTACGATATGGTGAAAACTCACAACAAGCTGCTAATAAATATGAAGACTCTTTTGTTCAAAAATCATTATTAGACTATGAACAATTACATGGTAAAGAAATTTCATTTAATAATGTTAATGATTTATATGGAGCTGTTGCTGTTGTTAGAGAATTTAAAGATCAAATTGTAACAGCTGCGATTAAGCACTCTACACCTTGTGGTGTTGCTATTGGAAATACAGGCTATGATTCTTATATGAAAGCTTATGAAGCTGATCCTCAATCTATCTTTGGCGGAATTGTAGCAGTAAACTATAAAATTGATAAAGCAACAGCAGAGCAAATGCATAAGATTTTCTTAGAAATTGTTGCTGCACCAGACTATGATGATGATGCTTTAGAAATTTTAAAGAAAAAGAAAAATTTACGTATTTTAAAACTAAAGAACTTGGATGCAAGAGAAGCTAAATATGATATTAAATATCTTGAAGGAAAAGTTTTAGTTCAAAAATTAAATACTGAAATGATTAAAGAGATGAATGTTGTCACAAAAGCTCAACCTACTCCAGAACAATTAAGTGATATGGAATTTGGTATGAAGGTTGTTAAATATGTAAAATCTAATGCGATTTGTATTGTTAAAGATGGTGTGACTTTAGCTATTGGTGGAGGACAAACATCAAGAGTATGGGCTTTAGAAAACGCAATTCATAATAATCCTGATAAAGATTTTAAAGGAGCCGTTCTTGCTAGTGATGCCTTCTTCCCATTTAGTGACTGTGCCGAAGTTGCATATAAAGCTGGTATTGGTGCTATTATTCAACCAGGTGGATCTATTCGTGATCAAGAATCTATTGATTTTTGTGATGAACATGATATTCCAATGGTATTTAGTGGATATAGACATTTTAGACATTAAGAGAAAGGAATTTGAAAATGAAAGTTCTTGTTATTGGTAGCGGTGGTCGTGAACATGCGATTGCTTATAAATTGAATCAAAGTCCTCAAGTAGATCAAATCTATGCAATTCCTGGTAATCCAGGAATTGCTCAAATTGGTACATGTGTTGATGGTAGTGTTGAAGATAATGATATGATTGTTTCTTTTGTTAAAGAACATCAAATTGATTTAACGGTCATTGGACCTGAAGTTCCTTTATGTAATGGTTTAGCTGATGATTTAGAAGCAGCTGGATTCCTTGCTTTTGGACCTACACGTCATGCAGCTACTTTAGAAGGAAGTAAAGCTTTCTCTAAAGATTTTATGATTAGACATCATATTCCTACAGCACGTTATGTAGAAGTAACGGATTATCAAGATGCAGTGAATCAAATTGATCATTTTGATTTTCCTTTAGTAATTAAAGCAGATGGTCTTGCTGCTGGTAAAGGTGTCGTCATTGTTGATAACAAAGATGATGCTATTAAGACTTTAAAGGAAATGATGGTTGATGGAGCATTAGATGGTGCTGGAAGTAAAGTTGTTTTAGAAGAATTTTTAACTGGATTCGAATGTTCTTTACTTTGCTTTACAGATGGTAAAACAATTGTTCCTATGGTTTCAGCAAAAGATCATAAACAAATTTTCGATGGTAATAAAGGACCTAATACAGGTGGTATGGGAACCGTCTCACCAAATCCCTTTATGCCAGATAACATGGATGAAGTTTTAAAGGAAACTGTATTAGATCCATTTATGAAAGGTTTAAAAGAAGATCATATGGATTACCGAGGGGTTGTCTTTATTGGTTTAATGATTGAAAATGGACAAGCTAAAGTATTAGAATTTAATGTTCGCTTTGGAGATCCAGAAACACAATCTATCTTACTTCGATTAGATAGTGATTTATACGAAATTATGGTGGCTTGTGCTAAAAGAGAACTTGACCAAGTTGAAGTGAAGTGGTCTAATAATCATGTAGCTTGTCTTGTTCTTGCTAGTGGCGGTTATCCAGGAAAATATGAAAAAGGAATTGAAATTAGTCATGTAGAAGATGTGACTGATGATATTGTTGTTTTCCATGCAGGGACAGCTTTAAAAGATGGAAAATTAGTTACAAATGGAGGACGTGTTTTAAATATTTGTGCTAAAGGACAATCTTTAAAAGAAGCACTTGATAAAGTATATCAAGCTGCAAATATCATCGATTTTGATGGTAAATATTATCGTAAAGACATCGGTCTTAGATAGGGGGAGCATTCATGAGTCATGTAAGAAGAATTTATGTAGAAAAAAAGAAACAATACGCTACTGAAGCTAATGAAATTAAACACAATTTAACAGAACAATTAGGACTTACAATTCATTCATTACGTATTATTAATCGTTATGATGTTCAAGGAATTAATGAAGAAATATTACAACAAGGAATTAATACAATTCTAGCAGAACCAATGGTTGATAATGTTTATGATGAAGATTATCCAAAATCAGATAAAGAATCAGTATTTGCTTTGGAATTTTTACCAGGTCAATATGATCAAAGAGCTGATTCATGTGAACAATGTTTTGCAATTTTAACAGGGAATACTTCCTCTAAAGTTAAATGTGCACGCTTATTTGTTATTGATGTTGATCATAATGAAGAAACAATCGAAAAAATTAAACATTTCTTAATCAACCCTGTTGATCAAAGAATTGCTAGTTTAGATAAACCTGATGATTTAACAGATAAAGCTCCTGTTATTAAACCTGTTCCTGTATTAGAAGGTTTTAATCAATTAGATGAAACAGGACTAAAACAATTCTTAAAAGATAATGGAATGGCTATGAATCTTGCAGATTTACAAGTAACACAAGATTATTTTAAGAATGAAGAAAAAAGAGATCCTACTGAAACAGAAATTAAAGTATTAGATACATATTGGTCAGATCATTGTCGTCATACAACTTTTGCGACAATTATTACTGATTTAGATATTGAAAGTGGTGCTTTCAAAGAAATACTAGAAAAAGACGTAGAAGACTATAAGACTAGCCGTCATTTAGTTTACGGTATTGATACAAAACGTCCGCTTACTTTAATGGATTTAGCAACTATTTCCATGAAAGAATTAAGAAAAACAGGATATTTAGATGATATGGAAGTATCTGAAGAAATTAATGCATGTTCTGTAGAAATAACTGTTCATACTAATGAAGGTGACGAACAATGGTTGTTAATGTTTAAAAACGAAACACATAACCATCCTACAGAAATTGAACCATTTGGGGGAGCTGCTACTTGTTTAGGTGGGGCTATTCGTGATCCACTTTCAGGAAGAGCTTATGTTTATCAATCAATGCGTATCACTGGAGCAGGAGATCCTCGCCAAGCTTTAGCAGATACAATGCCTGGTAAATTACCACAACGTAAATTATGCCAAGAATCAGCACATGGTTTTTCTAGTTATGGTAACCAAATTGGTTTAACTACAGGTTATGTTCATGAAATTTATGATGAAGGTTATGTAGCTAAAAGAATGGAACTTGGAGCTGTTGTTGCGGCTGCGCCTAAAGAACAAGTTAAACGTCTTGAACCATTAAAAGATCATATTGTTTTATTAATTGGTGGTCGTACTGGTCGTGATGGTATTGGTGGGGCTACTGGATCTTCTAAATCACACGATGTAAAATCAATTGAAACTGCTGGGGCTGAAGTACAAAAAGGTAATCCAGTAGAAGAAAGAAAAATTCAAAGATTATTTAGAAACAAAGAGGTTAGTGAAAAAGTTGTTAGATGTAATGACTTTGGAGCTGGCGGTGTTTGTGTTGCTGTTGGTGAACTTGCACCTGGTCTTGTTATTGATTTAGATGCTGTCTTGAAAAAATATGAAGGTTTAACAGGTACTGAACTTGCTATCAGTGAATCTCAAGAACGTATGGCTATTGTTATTGATGAAAAAGATGAAGCCTTCATTAAAAATGAATGTGCTAAAGAAAACTTAGAGGTTGTACGTGTTGCTGTTGTTACTGATGATAATCGTTTAGTGATGAAGCATATGGGAAAAGATATTGTTAACATTTCTCGTGATTTCTTAGATGCTGCTGGTGCTAAGCGTTACCAAGATGTTAAAGTAACATTACCTGATTTTACACAAACTCCGTTTGATGAAGTAAAACAAAATAATTTTGTTGATACAACAAAAGAAGTTTTATCTCGTTTATCAGTAGCAAGTCAAAAGGGATTAGTAGAACGATTTGATTCTTCAATTGGTAATGGTACTGTATTATCTCCTTATGGAGGACGTACATATCATACTGAAACAGAAGGTATGGCTGCTTTAATTCCTGTTTTAGGAAAAGAAACAACAACTGCTTCATTAATGGCTTATGGTTATAATCCTAAGATTGCAAAATGGTCTCCATATCATGGTGCTATGTATGCTATTGTTGAATCAGTAGCTAAGATTGTAGCTATGGGTGGCGATTATCATACAATTCGTTTCTCTTTCCAAGAATATTTTGAAAAACTATTAGATGATCCTTATAAATGGGGTAAACCAATGGCAGCTTTATTAGGTGCTTATCGTGTTCAAAAAGAATTATGTTTACCTTCAATTGGTGGTAAAGATTCTATGTCAGGATCATTTGAAAATATTCATGTTCCACCAACACTTGTTTCATTTGCGATTACTTCTAGTGATGTAAGTGATGTGATGACACCAGAAGCAAAAGAAGCAGGACATATTTTAGCTGAAGTTATGATTAATAAAGATCAATTTAAAGTATTTGATTTTGATCATTTAAAGAAACAATATGATGCTATTCATAAACTTATGCAAGAAGGTAAAGTATATAGTGCCTATACTGTTAAAGATGGTGGAGTTATTGAAGCAGTAAGTAAGATGGCTTTTGGTAATCATATTGGAGCTGCTTTTAATGTTGATTATTCATTAAAAAGTTATGTATCAAAGGATTATGGAAATATCGTTATTGAAGTTAAATCAGAAGAAGATTTAGCAGTCTTTGATCAATATCGTGTTGTAGCTACTTTAAATGATGCAGATACTTTATCATATGGTAGTGACGCAATTACTTTAACTGAAGCGTATGCTATTAATAAAGCACCATTAGAAAGTGTTTATCCTACTAGAGAAAAAGCACCAACTACTCAAATTAAAGTAGCAGAATGTAAAACAAGATCTACATTACAACCAAAACAATATGTAGAAACACCTTTAGTTGTTATTCCTGTATTTCCTGGAACAAACTGTGAATATGATTCAAAACGCGCTTTTGAAAAAGCAGGAGCAAAAGTTGAACTTGTGTTAATTAGAAATAAAACAGAAGCCATGTTAGAAGAATCAATTAATGCTTTGGAATTAGCTATTAAACGTGCTAATATAGTGATGTTACCTGGTGGATTCTCAGCTGGTGATGAACCTGAAGGATCTGGTAAGTTTATCGCTACTGTACTTAGAAACCCTAAGTTAAAGACAGCAATTCAAGATTTATTAGATCATCGTGATGGTTTAATGATTGGTATTTGTAATGGATTCCAAGCTTTAATTAAATTAGGTTTATTACCTTATGGAGAAATTAGAGATATGTCTAGTGATGATCCAACATTAACATTTAATACAATCGGACGTCACTTATCTCAATTTGTAGATACACGTATTGGTAGTGTAAAATCACCATGGCTTGCTAATGTACAAGTTGGAGATGTTCATGTTATTCCTATTTCTCATGGTGAAGGACGTTTTGTTGCTCCTGAACCAGTGATTGAAGAATTATTTGCTAATGGACAAGTATTCTCACAATATGTTGATCCTAATAGAAAAGTAACAATGCAAACACCATATAATCCAAATGGTTCAATGTATGCTATTGAAGGAATTATTTCTAAGGATGGACGTGTTATTGGTAAAATGGGACATAGTGAACGTCAAGGTGAAAATCGCTTTAAAAATGTTTATGGTGAAATGGACCAAAAATTATTTGAAGCAGGTGTAAATTATTTTAAAGGTGGAAAATAGAATGGAAAAACAAGAATTTGAATGTTTAACTCTTTGTCCTTTAGATGGACGTTATTCAGGAGTAAAAGATGCACTAGGAGAATATTTTTCTGAATATGCATTAGTTAAATATCGTGTTTTTGTTGAAATTCAATGGTTAAAGTTCTTAATTGAAAATGTTGAAAGTGATATCTTAGCTAAGTTTGATAAACAAGACTTAGCTAAGATTGAAGCTATTTCTAAAGAATTCAATTATGATTCATTTAAGGCTATTAAAGACATTGAAGCAACAACACGACATGATGTTAAAGCAGTAGAATATTTTATTGGTCATCAATTAAAAGATATGGGGTATGACTATTTAATTAGTTTTGTTCATATTGGATGTACTTCGGAAGATATTAATAATACATCTTATGCTTGTATGTTAAAACATGGTTTAAAAGATGTGTGGTTAAAAAAAGCTAAAGAATTTGCTGATATGATTAATGGTTGGGCTGAAGAACATAAAGATGATGCCATGCTTGCTCATACTCATGGTCAACCAGCAACACCAACAACAATTGGTAAAGAATTTAAAGTATATGCTTATCGTTTTTATTCAAGTATTGAAAATGTTGAAAACATTAAAATCAAAGCTAAATTTAATGGAGCAACAGGAAACTATAGTGCTATTTTAACTGCTTTCCCTAATTATGATTGGCAAGCATTAGCTAAAAAGTTTGTTGAAGAATATTTAGGACTTACTTTTAATCCACTTACAACACAAATAGAAAGTCATGATTATACATGTCATATATTAGACGGTATTCGTCATTTTAATAATGTGTTAGTTGATTTTGATGTTGATATGTGGTTATACATTTCAATGGAATACTTCAAACAAATCCCTGTAAAAGGAGAAGTAGGAAGTAGTACAATGCCTCATAAAGTTAATCCAATTCGATTTGAAAATAGTGAAGCAAATATTGATATGTCTAATAATATTTGTGTAGGATTATCTAATAAATTACCTAAATCTCGTATGCAAAGAGATTTATCTGATTCTTCAAGTCAAAGAAATATTGGTTTAGCATTTGGATATTCAATTCAAGCTATTAGCGAAACAACAAATGGTTTAGCTAAATGTGTTGTTAATAAAGAAAAACTAGCTCATGATTTAAATGAAAAATGGGAAGTTTTAGCAGAACCAATTCAAACAATGCTTAGAAAATATGGTATTTCTGATGCTTATGATCAATTAAAAGAACTAACTAGAGGAAAAAATATTTCTCAAGAAGCAATTATGGAATTTGCAAAAGGATTAGAAGTCTTATCTGATGAAGATCGTCAAACTTTACTTGATATGACACCTGCAAGTTATATTGGTCTTGCTAATCAATTAGCTACATTAAAATTAAAATAATAATTAAAAAAGCTATCGACTCATTGGAGTTAATAGCTTTTTATTTGCTTTTTTAATTCATTTAAAAAGTATTGCGCTGGTTTAGATAAGACTTTATACTTTTTCCAGATGACATCAAGTCCTGCTTCTAATTGTGGAAAAAGAGGAATAAATTTAAAACTTTCATGATTAATGAGGTCTTTAAGACCAATTATAATAGCGTTGTTTTCTTTTGCAAGTAAGGAAGCATTATAAATAAGATTGTAAGTAGAAGATATATGGTAGTGTTTAAATTCTTGTTGTGCCCAGTTTTCAAATTGTTTATATTTTAATTCTTGAGTTGAGCAAATTAAAGGGTAGGGACTAAGATCGTAGGAAGTGATTTTGTTATGCAAAGCTAAAGGATGAGTAGCAGTAACATAAATTCCCCAAATATCTTTATAAGGTAAGGTCAAATAATTATATTTATAGATGTTTGCAGGTTGAATGACTAACCCAAAATCAAGTAATCCTTTTTCAAGACGATCGACGACATCTTGTTCATTTCCACTATATAAATGAAATTGAATGTGAGGATAGGCATCCTGACATTTTTTAATTGCTTTAGCAATGATTTGCATACCGATTGTTTCACCACTACCGATATAAACATCGCCACTTATTTCTTCGTCTAGAAGCATGATTTCATTTTCCGTTTTTTCAACTAAACTAATGATTTCTTCTGCTCTTTGTCTAAGAATAATGCCTTCCTCTGTTAAACTGATTTTACGACTTCCTCTAATAAATAATGGTTTTCCTAAATAATCTTCAAGTTCTTTCATTTGTCTAGAGAGAGTAGGCTGAGTTATATGTAAGCTTTCTGCAGCTTTTAAAATTGTTTCTTCTCTTGCAATGGCGAGAAAGTATTGTAATAAACGTAATTCCATAATGATCACTCCTAGAGATATTTTAATACTTTTATATATGCCTTACAAGCATAAAAAACTATGAAATATAAGTATTGGATTATATGTTTAATGCTTATTAAAATAAAGTAGTAAGGAAGTGATAAAAAGATGAATCAAAAAGTTCAAGACATTTTACTTAATTTACAAGCTGCAGATTGTAACGATGAATTAATTCAAGAATGTCTTTTAAGATATGAAATGCAGGATTTAAAAAAACTGATTAAATTATTGCAATGTCATCGTTGTGGTCTAATAGAAAAGTTACACCAACAACAAAGAAAAATAGAATGTTTGGATTATTTGATTTATTGTTTAAAAAAGGAGTATGAAGAAAATGAATAATACAGTTGTAAAACAACAAAAGTTAATAGGAGAAAGAGCTTTATTTCAAAGTCATCATATACAAATAGAAGATAGTGTTTTTGAAGATGGAGAATCTCCATTAAAAGAAAGCCAAAATATTGATATTAAAGATACTATATTTAAATGGAAGTATCCATTATGGTACTGCCAAAATGTATCCGTAAATAACAGTACATTATTAGAAACAGCACGTTCAGGTATTTGGTATACGCATCATATTGATATTAAAGATAGTGTTATTGACGCACCTAAAACATTTAGAAGAAGTACATATATTTCATTAGATCATGTTAACTTGTTAAACAGTCAAGAAACATTATGGAATTGTCAAAACATTAAGATAAATGCAGTTCAAGCAAAGGGCGATTATTTTGGAATGAACAGTGAAAATATAGAAATTAATGATTTACGTTTATCAGGTAATTATTGTTTTGATGGTGGTAAGAATATTGTTGTCAGAAATTCTAAATTGATATCAAAAGATGCTTTTTGGAACTGTGAAAATATCACAATTTATGACTCTGTTATTATTGGCGAATATTTGGCTTGGAATACTAAAAATATTACTTTTATTAATTGTACAATAGAGAGTTTACAAGGATTATGCTATATTGAAGGATTAAAAATGATTAATTGTAAACTGATTAATACAAATCTAGCGTTTGAATTTTGCAAAGATATCGACGTTGAAATTAATAGTCATATTGACAGTATTACTCATCCTCTTTCTGGCACAATTAGAGCTAAAAGTATTGGTGAAATCATCATGGATGAAAAAGATAATTCAGATGTAAATATTATTGTAGAGGAGGAATAAAGAAAATGTATGATTTTTCTAAAATGACAAACCGTAGAGGAAGTGATAGTTATAAATGGGATGTTGGCGAAAACGAACTTCCTATGTGGGTAGCGGACATGGATTTTGAAACAGCTCCAGCTATTATTGATGCTTTACATCAACGGGTGGACCATAAAATATTTGGGTATAATGTAATAGGCGATGATTACTTTGCAGCTTATCAAAGCTGGTGGGAAAGAAGGCATCATTTTCATATTGAAAAAGAATGGATGATGTTTGTAACCGGCGTTGTTCCAGCCATTTCTTCAATTGTTAGAAAAGTGACAACAGTCGGTGAAAATGTATTGATTATGTCACCAGTATACAATATTTTTTATAATTCTATTTTAAATAATGGGAGACATGTTATATCGAGTGATCTTGTCTATGATGGTAATGAGTATCATATTGATTTTGAGGATTTAGAAGCAAAATTAGTTTTAAAACAAACATCATTAATGATTTTCTGTAATCCACATAATCCAATTGGAAAAATATGGAATCGTAAGACACTAGATCGTATAGGTCAGCTTTGTAAAAAACATCATGTTATTGTATTGAGTGATGAGATTCATTGTGATATCGTTCGCCCGGGCAAAGAATATATTCCCTTTGCTTCTGTATCAAAAACAAATTTAGAAAATAGTATAACGTGTATTGCTCCAACTAAAGCTTTTAATATGGCAGGTTTACATAGTGCTTGTATTGTTGTTTATGATGAAGTATTGCGTCATAAAGTGAATCGAGGTATTAATATTGATGAAGTTGCCGAAGCTAACAGTTTTGCAATTTGTGCTACTAAAGCTGCATTTAATGAAAGTGAAACATGGCTTAATGAATTAAATGAATATATTCAACATAATAAGGATTATGCTAAAAAATTTATTGAAAAAGAATTAAAGAATATTCATTTAGTAGAAGGGGATGCAACTTATTTATTATGGATTGATTGTCATCGTATTTGTCATGATAGTGTTGAATTAACCCAATTTATTCGTTTGCATACTGGTTTATATGTAAGTGATGGCTTAGAGTATGGTAAAAATGGACAAGCATTTATCCGAATGAATGTAGCTTGTCCATTTGAGAGATTAAAAGATGGACTTCATCGTTTTAAAGAGGGAATAGAATTATATATGAAAGAAAAAAGTGTTCGTTAGAACACTTTTTATAGTAAATAAATTTTATGTTTTTTACATTCATCAATCATTTCTTGAGGCCATATACTTGCTTGGACTTCACCGATATGTGCACGTTTGAGTAATAACATACATAATCTTGATTGACCAATACCGCCACCAATAGTGTAAGGTAATTCTTTATTAATAATAGCTTGATGATATGGCAATGAAAGACGATCTTGGAAATTTTCTAATTCAAGTTGTTCTACAAGTGATTTTTCATCAACACGAATTCCCATACTAGAAATTTCTAATGCACATTGTAATGGTTCGTACCAGAATAAGATATCACCATTTAAGTTCCAATCATCATAGTCAGGTGCACGCCCATCATGTTTTTGTCCGCTTTTTAAAGTGTGTCCAATTTTCATGATAAAAACACAACCATATTTTTTAGTAATTTCATTTTCTCTTTCTTTTGCAGAAAGGTTAGGGTATAAGTCTTCTAATTCTTGGCTGGTAATAAAATGAATATCATCAGGTAAATGATTAACAGCTTGAGGATATTTATACCATACCTCATGTTCCATATGTTTGATAACTTTAAATATTTCTTTAACATGAGTTTTTAAAGTTTCTTCATTTCTTTCATCTTTAGAAATAACTTTTTCCCAGTCCCATTGGTCTACATAATATGAATGAAGATTATCAACTGTTTCATCTTTTCTAATGGCATTCATATTTGTATAAAGACCTTCATGTAAGTTAAATTCATATTTTTTTAATGCCATTCTTTTCCATTTAGCAAGTGAATGAACAACTTCAATAGGATCATTTTCTAATTCTACAATATTAAATGATACAGGTGTTTCTACACCATTTAGGTTATCATTTAAACCACTGCTTTTTGGTACAAACAATGGCGCAGAAATTCTTTCTAAATGAAGAGCTTTACCAAATTCTTTTTGGAAAGTATCTCTTATATATTTAATAGCTTCTTGTGTTTGTCTTAAAGATAAGACAGGATCATAGTTTTTAGGTATAATTAAATTCATGTATTGTCCCCCTCAATAATTTATTACTATTTTAACATTTTATTGATAATGTAAAAGGGAATAATAAAAAATTATAATATGTATAAATAGTTATTATATATTATTCGCTCTGTTTATTGTCAAAAATGGTGTGATAAGGTATAATTGATTGAAAATACGGGGGAAATTTAAATGCGTAATTTACAACATATTGATAATATCATTATTAAAATTGGATCTTCTTCTTTATGTAATGAAAGTGGGACTTTAGATAAAGAAAGAATTTTAAATCTTATTAGTCAAATAGCTATATTAAAAAGAAAAGGAATCAAAGTAACTTTAGTTTCTTCGGGTGCAATAAATGCAGGAATGCAAGTTCTTCAACTTGAAAAGCGTCCTCAAGATATCGCTAAAAAGCAAGCTTTAGCTGCTGTTGGGCAAGCTCATTTAATGCAAATTTATGAAGAATTATTTAATTTATATCATTTAAAGTGTGCTCAAATTTTGTTAAATCATGATGATTTTGATGATCGTAAACGTTTAATGAATCTTCATTATGCAATGAAATCGGTTATTGATTATGATGTGATTCCAATTATTAATGAAAACGATACTTTAGCAGTAGAGGAAATTAAAGTAGGTGATAATGACACTTTAGCTTCTTTATTAGTACCCATTATTGATGCTCAATTATTAGTTTTAGTAAGTGATATAGATGGATTATATAACGATAATCCACATACTAATAAAAATGCAAAGCTTATTGAAAACGTTGAGGGGATCACACGTGAAATTATGGATTTTGCTAAAGATGCAACGAGCGCTGTAGGTACTGGGGGAATGATTACTAAAATTAGAGCTGCTAAAATTGTTAATGATTATGGTTGTGATATGGCTATTGTTAATGGAAATCAAGAACATGTTTTAGTTGACTTATTAGAAGGTAAAAATGTTGGAACTTATTTTGATGGTAAACCAGGAAGAACATTAAGTTCTCGTGATCACTGGATTATGTATCGTTCCTCACCTAAAGGTAAAATCATCGTTGATAATGGGGCAAGACAGGCTATTAAAATGCATCATACATCTTTACTTCCTAAAGGAATTAAAGATGTTGAAGGTTCTTTTGTACTTGGCAGTGTAGTGGATATCGTTGATGAGACGGGACATCTTGTTGCTAGGGGAATGACAAACTATTCTAGTGATGAAATTAAGTTGATTAAAGGACTAAATAGTGATCAAATAGAGGATGTTTTACATTATAAAGATTATGATGAAGTTGTTCATGCTGATAATTTAGTGATTTATAAGGAGGTTGTTCATGGATAATAGAATTCAAATGCAATTAAGACAAGCAAAAGAGGCGAGTCGTTATATGCAAAATATAAAACCAGAGGTAAAAGAAAAAGCGCTAAAGAAAATAAGTGATGCTTTATTAACTCATGTTAATTTAATTATTCAAGAGAATCAAAAAGATATTTTAGATGCTAAAAATAATGGTATTAAAGAATCAATGGTCGATCGTTTATTACTTACTCGTGAACGGATTGAAGCTATGGCTCAAGATATTTTAAAAGTAGTAGAACTAAATGATCCTATTGGTGAAGTTGTGAGAACAATCAATAGACCTAATGGTTTGTTGATTAAACAAGTACGTGTTCCTTTAGGAGTGATTGGTATCATTTATGAATCACGTCCTAATGTAACCGTTGATATTGCTTCTTTGTGTATCAAAACAAATAATGTTTGTGTTTTAAAAGGGGGTAAAGAAGCAATACATTCTAATCGTATTTTAGTTAAAATCATGAATGAGGCTATTAAAGATTTATTACCTGAAAACTGTATTGTTTTAATAGAAACGACACAAAGAGAACAAATTAATGAGCTTATTCAGGCTCATGATTATGTCGATGTGATTATTCCTCGTGGCAGTGCTGGTTTAATACAATATGTTGTAAAAAATGCCACTGTTCCTATTATTGAAACGGGTGCCGGAAGATGTCATTTATATGTAGATAAAGAAGCTAACTTGAATATGGCTTTAGAAATTGCAATTAATGCTAAAATACAAAGACCTTCAGTATGTAATGCCATTGAAACAATTATTGTTCATCAAGATGTAGCACCTACTTTTTTACCAATGTTGCAAGATGCATTTAATCAAAAAGTAACACTCTATGGTGATGAAAGAACACAACAAATTATTTCGTGTTTAAAAGCAACAAGTCAAAATTATGCTACTGAATATGATGATTATATTTGTAATATAAAAGTTGTTGAAGATATCAATGAGGCAATTAGCCATATTTATCAATATTCTACAAAACATTCAGAATCAATTGTTACTGAAAATAAAGAAACAGCTCAATATTTCATGGATGCATTAGACTCTGCATGTCTTTATCATAACGCTTCAACTCGTTTTACTGATGGAGGACAATTTGGTTTTGGTGCCGAAGTGGGCATTTCTACCCAAAAATTACACGCCAGAGGACCATTAGGATTACCAGAGATTACATCAACAAAATATCTTATTTATGGAAATGGACAAATAAGAAAATAATTATAAAACTACCTTTACTTAAGTGAGGGTAGTTTTATTACTTTCAATTGTTTTTTATTGATGTGATGATATAATGAAATTATACTTGTGTTTTTTATATGAGGAGGGTAAAGATGAAAAATATATTTGAAGTAGACCCTGAAAGTCATTATCAATTTGAATGGAAAAAGTTAGGTGATATCAAAAAAGGAAGAGAAAATCTTGGTGAAGAAATGCCGGTTCTTGTTTATAGAATTTTAGAATACAGTATGAATCATGTCTTATTCAATAATTTTGGAAAAGAAAAAACAGACGAGATTTTTAGACAGGCAGGTTATTTGGCAGGGATGGAGTTTGCTAAAAATATTTTGCCTTTAGATCAAGATGAGAGCACTTTTGTAAGTACATTAGCTAAAACTTTAGAAAGTTTAAAAGTGGGTATTTTAAGAATGGAAGAAGCTGATTTTGAAAAGGGGGAATTTATCATTACAGTTCATGAAGATCTTGATTGTAGTGGTTTGCCTCCTACTGGTGAAGTGGTATGTAAATATGATGAAGGTTTTTTAGCGGGTATATTAGAAGCTTATGCTAATAAACCATTTAGGGTAAGAGAAGTTGATTGTTGGTCTAGTGGTAGCCGTGTATGTCGCTTCAAGGGTACTGTAGATGATGGAAAATAATGATCAAGAAATCTTTTTAGAATATATTAAACAACTTTTATATAATACTGATGAAGCATCTCTTCATCGTGAAAAACTGTCAAATAGTGTAAGTCAACTTGCTGATGGTTTAGAATACTTAGGGGAGATTATTAAAGATGAAAAAAATGTGCTAACAAAGATGGCACAGGGAAAGATTGATGCAGACTTTCAATATTCTCATCATTATTTAGCTGCACCTGTTAAAAGTATACAAAGTAATTTAAAACATTTATCTTGGGTAGCTAAAAGAGTTGCAGCAGGGGATTACCAACAGTCTGTTTCTAATTTGGGAAGTTTTTCTGACTCTTTTAATGAAATGATTAAGCAATTAGATCAATATCGAGATCAAATGGAACAAATGAGTAATACAGATGTATTAACAGGTGTAGGCAATCGACGTGCTTTTAATATTCTCATTGAGAAATTATGGGATCAAGATATAAATTGTTCGGTTTCTTTTATTGATATTGATGGCTTAAAGTATTGTAATGATCATTATGGACATTCTCAAGGGGACTATTACATTCAATCAGTATGTCAGATTTTAAAAGAAAACTTAAAAGAAAATGAATTTATTTTTAGATTTGGCGGGGATGAATTTTTGGTTTTATCACAAAGAGATTGTGCTGAAGATTGTCAAATTCGTCTTGTACAAATTCAAAATGAATTGGTTGAAAAAATGGAACATACTGTTAGTTATCCTTGTGGATTTAGTTTTGGCTGTATTGATGTTAAAAAAATCCCTAACAAAACAATTAGTGAATATTTAAGTTTAGCTGATAAAAAAATGTATCATTCTAAAATGCAACATTATAAGGCCCATTATAAAGAATTTAAATAATGAATTAATAGAAAGCAGATAAAAGGTGGTAACACCTTTTTTATTTTTTTATATAGTTAGTACACTAAATGTATTGACATTGTTTAGTGTGCTAACTATAATGATTAGCGTACTAACTAAGGAGGTGTATCATGAAAGATCAACTTTGCTTTGAAGATATAAAAGGACTTTTTTTACAATTTAAATCATTACATAAAAAAATACATGAATTAACGACAAAAAAAAGTAATATGGAAGGATTATCTGCTGATCAGTGTTATTTATTATTTTTAATTGAACATAGTGATCATCCTAATCAAAAGATGTTGGCAGAACGATTAAAGATTACGCCAGCAACATTATCGGTAAGACTACAACGTTTACAAAAAGCTGGTTACATTGAAAAAATTGTCAGTGTTCAAGATAAACGCAATGTAACTTTACATACGACTGATAAAGGAAAAAAAGAAAGCAGTGAATGTAAAGAAGGAATGAAATCTTTTACAGTGCGTTTATTTGATGGTATTTCTAAAGAGGATATTGAAAAAATGAAAGAGTACTGTGAAATCTTTGAACGAAATATGAATGTAATGAAGGAGGAGTTAGATGTTAAAGATTAGAAAATATTTAAAGAAATTCTGGTTTTTTATTTTAGCTTGTATTTGTTTGTTATTCGTACAAGCGCAATCTGAATTAACTTTACCTGATTATATGAGTGATATTGTATCTGTTGGTATTCAAGCTGGTGGTTTTGCATCACCTGTAAGTGATATCTTAACGGAAGATACGTATCAACATTTAATGTTGTTTGTTGATAAGAAAGATCAACAAAAGGTAAAAGATGCTTATCAGCTTAAAACAGTTAACGCTGATATTAAAGATACTTTTCCTAAGGCTAAAGGCAAAGTATATAAATTAAAAGATTTATCGGATAAAAAAGAAAGTCAATTAGAAGATATTTTAATGAAACCGATGTTAATGGTTACTTCAATTGATAGTATGGACCCAGCGAGTAAAGAATATCAAGAAAAGTTTGGTCAGTTACCACCACAAATGTCAGTTTATGATGTCATTGGGATGATGAATGATGAACAAAAAGATAAAATGTTTAATGACATTGATAAAAAGATGGATACGATGGGTGAAAGTACTTTAAAGATTGCTGCTGGTAATGGTGTAAAAGCTGAATATAAACGTTTAGGTGGCGATATTGATAAAGTTCAAACTGATTATATTTTTCGTGCAGGATTAAAGATGCTAGGGATTGCTTTAATTGGTACATTGGCTGCGATTACTGTTGCTTTTTTCTCATCAAGAGTAGGAGCAGGGGTAGCCCGTGCTTTAAGAAAAGATGTTTTCAAGAAAGTTGAAAGCTTTTCTAATGAGGAATTTAATCATTTTTCTACTGCTTCTTTAATTACGCGTACAACAAATGATATTACACAAGTTCAAATGGTAACGATGATGTTACTAAGAATTGTATGTTTTGCACCTATCATGGGGGTAGGAGCATTGATTAAAGCTCTCACAAATTCACCTTCTATGACATGGATTATCGGTATTGTTTTAATTGTTATCTTTGGAGTAATGGCTATTGCTTTTGCAGTTGTTATGCCTAAGTTCAAAATTATTCAAAATTTAATTGATAAATTAAATTTAACAATGAGAGAAAACTTATCAGGAATGCTTGTTATTCGTGCTTTTGGTAATGAAAAACACAGTGAAGATCGTTTTGACAGGGCTAATCAAGATTTAACAAAAGTTAATTTATTTGTTAATCGATCAATGGCATCTATTATGCCAATTATGATGTTTATTTTTAATGTTGTTACTTTAATTATTGTTTATTATGGTGCTAAACAAATTGATTTAGGAAATCTAGCCATTGGACAAATGATGGCTTTTATGCAATATGCAATGCAAATTATTATGTCATTTTTAATGATTGCCATGATTGCCATTATGTTACCTCGTGCGAGTGTTGCAGCAAATCGTGTATATGAGATCATTGATACCAAACCTTCAATTGAAGATCCTAAAAACCCAATTGCTTTTGATGAAAATAAAAAAGGATTAGTTGAATTTAATGATGTTTCATTCTGTTACCCAGGAGCACATGAACCAGTATTATCACATATTAGCTTTACTGCTAAACCTGGTCAAACAACTGCCTTTATAGGTTCTACAGGTTCAGGTAAATCAACATTAATTAATTTAGTTCCTCGTTTCTATGAAGTAAGCGAAGGAAGTATTAAAGTATCGGGTGTTGATATTCGTGATGTAAGTCAACATGATTTACGTCAACATATAGGTTTAGTGCCTCAAAAAGGAAATTTATTTTCAGGTACAATTCGTTCTAATTTAAAATATGGAGCACCTGATTTAAGTGATGAAGATTTAGAAGAAGTGATTCGTGTAGCGCAAGCCAAAGAATTTATTGATCAAAAAGAAGAACGATTAGATACTGAAATATCACAAGGTGGTACAAATGTTTCTGGTGGACAAAAACAAAGATTAGCGATTGCAAGAGCGATAGCTAAAAATCCTGATATTTATATTTTTGATGATAGTTTTTCAGCATTAGATTTCAAAACTGATGCTAAGTTACGTCAAAAATTAAATAAATTGGTCAAAAAGACAAAGAGTACAGTTTTATTAGTTGGTCAAAGAATCGCTTCAATTATGGATGCAGATCAGATTATTGTATTAGATCAAGGTAAAATTGTTGGTCAAGGAACACATGATCAATTAATGGAATCATGTCAGGTTTATCAAGAAATTGCCTATTCACAATTATCAAAGGAGGAACTAAGTCATGAGTAATGAAAATAGAAGACGTGGACCTCGAGGACCTATGGGTGGCATGAGAGGTAATGGTGAAAAAGCAAAGAATTTTAAAGGAACTTTAAAGAAGTTATTTGTTTATTTAAGACCTTATTATTTTAAATTAGCAGTTGTTGTTGTTTTTGCTATTGGTTCGACGATCTTTACTATTGTGGGGCCTAAGATCTTAGCTAAAGCAACAGATAAATTATCTGAAGGTATTATGGCTAAAGTCAATAATACTGGAAGTATTGATTTTAAATATATTGGTTATATTTGTTTAATATTGGTTGGACTCTATTTAATTAGTGCTTTATTTAGTTTTATTCAAGGATTTATTACATCTTCTATCTCACAAAAAGTGGCTTATGATTTAAGACAGTCATTATCTAAGAAGATGTCAAGAATGCCTTTAAGTTATTTTGATCGTCATTCTAGTGGTGATACTTTAAGTAGGGTGACAAATGATATTGACACGATTGCTCAATCATTGAATCAAAGTCTATCACAGGTCATTACGTCATCAGTGACAGTAGTGGGTATCTTTATTATGATGTTAACGATTTCTGTTAAGATGACGATTGTGGCTGTTTTGGTTTTACCGTTATCACTTATTTTAATTACAACGGTAATGAAACATTCACAAAAATACTTTGCTAGACAACAAAAATCTTTAGGTGATGTTAATGGTCATATTGAAGAAATGTATGGTGCTCATGATGTAGTTAAAGCATTTAATGGAGAAGCTAAATCAGTAGCTACTTTTAATGAATATAATGATGCATTATATGATTCAGCATGGAAATCACAATTTTTATCTGGTTTAATGCAACCATTAAGTAATTTTGTTGGTAACTTAGGTTATGTTGGCGTATGTTTACTAGGTGGTTTCTTAGCCGGTGGTAATACCATTACAATAGGAGATATTCAAGCATTTATCCAGTATGTAAGACAATTTAATCAACCCATAGCCCAACTTGCTCAAACAATGAATATGTTACAAAGTACGGCAGCTGCTGCAGAACGTGTATTTGAATTTTTAGATGAAAAGGAATTAGAGCCTGAAACTGTAAAAGTAACACCAGATGAATTAAGTCAAATTCATGGTTCAGTGACTTTTGATAATGTTAATTTTGGTTATCTTCCTGAAAAGACAATTATTAATGATTTTAATATGCATGTTCATGCCGGACAAACAGTGGCTATTGTTGGACCTACTGGTGCTGGTAAAACAACAATTGTTAAGTTATTGATGCGATTCTATGAACTTAATAAAGGTTCAATTATGATTGATGGTCATGATATTCGTGATTTTTCTCGACATGATTTAAGAAGCTTGTTTGGAATGGTTTTACAAGATACTTGGTTATTTAATGGAACAATTAAAGAAAACTTAATGTATGGTAAACTTGATGCTAGTGAAGAAGATGTCAAAAAAGCATGTTCGATGGCTTATGTTGATCATTTTGTTAATACATTAGAAGATGGATATGAAACTATTCTTGATGAAGAATCATCAAATATTTCTCAAGGACAAAAACAATTGCTTACCATCGCTAGAGCGTTCTTGAAAGATCCAAAGATTTTGATTCTTGATGAAGCTACTTCATCAGTTGATACCAGAACTGAAGTTTTAATTCAAAAAGGAATGGAAAAATTAATGGAAGGTAGAACAAGTTTTGTTATTGCTCATCGTTTATCTACGATTCGTGATGCCAATACAATCATTGTTATGAAAGATGGCGATATTGTTGAAATTGGTAATCATGATGAATTAATTGAAAAAGATGGCTTCTATGCTTCTTTATACCGTTCACAATTTGAAGGTAGCGAAATATAATGAAATGCCCTGTTAGTTGAGTGATCAACTGATGGGGTTTTATTTTTTTTATTTGAAAATAAGTCACTTTTTATTTGAATTATGTTATGATTGTCTTTGTTTTTTGATAGGGGGATATGATGGAAAAGGATTTAACACATGGTTCAACATTAAAGTTGATTATTAGTTTTTGTATTCCTTTAATAGGTGGAGCTATTTTCCAACAGCTTTATAATAATGTCGATTCGATTATTGTAGGACGTTTTGTAGGGGTAGATGCTTTAGCTGCTGTAGGATCTACAGGATCTTTAAATTTCTTGATTATCGGTTTTGCTTTAGGATTAACAGCAGGATGTGGAATTCCTATTGCCCAGGCTTTTGGTGCTAGAAATGAAAAATTAATGTTACAAAATATTGCTAATGCAATTTATGTATGTCTTGTTTTTTCAATTATATTAACTATTGGAACTTATTTTTTAACAGATGATTTTTTACATATGATGAATACACCAAGTAATATTTATCAAGATGCTTATGATTATATTTTTGTTGTCTTTATGGGAATTACTTGTACAATCGCTTATAATATTCTAGCAAGTATTTTAAGAGCTTTAGGTGATAGTAAAACGCCACTTGTATTTTTAGGATTTTCTTCAGTTATTAATATTATTTTAGACTTTATTTTGATTGTTAATTTTAAAATGGGTGTTTCTGGAGCGGCCTATGCGACTGTGATTGCACAAGGTTTATCAGCTTTATTTTGTTTAATTTATATGAAAAAGAAATATCCTATTTTGACTTTTAATGAAGAAACATTACAAGTTAATGCTAAAATTATAAAAAAACAATTGAATATTGCTGTACCAATGGCATTACAATATTCAATTACCGCAGTTGGAACGGTTATCTTACAAACAGCTGTTAATGGTTTAGGTTCTAATAAGGTGGCCGCTATTACAGCAGCTCAAAAGATTCAAATGTTTTTTACACAGCCTATGGATATGATTGGTTCTACGATGGCAACATTCTGTGGACAAAACTTAGGTGCGAGAAAAGCTAAACGTATTTATGTGGGTTTGAAACAAGCTTTAGGTTTAACTCTAGGTTATTCTTTAATTGCTTTAGGTATCAATGTATTCTTTGGTAAATATTTGTTGTTATTGTTTGTTAGTGGTAAAGAAGTGGCTATTATTCGTTCAGCTATTCAATTTCTTACAACTAATGGTATTTTCTATTTCACTTTATCTATTTTATTTCTTACAAGAAATGCTTTACAAGGTTTAGGGTATTCTGCTTTAACGATGTTAGCAGGTTTAGCTGAATTAATTGGTCGTACGATTATTGCGGTATTTTTAGTGGGTATTTTTGGTTTTAATGCAATCTGTTATGCAAATCCTTTAGCTTGGATTTGTGCTGATTTAATCTTGATTCCTACAATTTTAATTAAAATAAAAGGTTTAAAAAATGATACGACTTTAGACCAAATTCATCTTTAAAATCAACTATGTCTATACATAGTTGATTTTTTTATAACATAAACTGATAATTCCTTTGTTTTTTCTTTTCAAACTCCCATTTTGATGTTAAAATCTCTCTCGTGAGGTGTGAATCGTGAAGAAATATGAACAAATAAAACAATATATTATTGATAATATTGAAGCGGGGAAATATCATGAAAATGAACAAATAGAAAGTGAACATACATTATGTGATCTATTTGGTGTAACAAGAATGACAGTAAGACAAGCTCTAAGTGAGTTGGTTAATGAAAATATTATTTATTCTTTACCAAAAATTGGATCTTTTGTTTGTCGTAAATCTAAATTTAAAAACTTTGACGGTTTAAATAGTTTTAGTGAAGATAGTCAACGTAAAAAAGGCGCTGCTTCGTCTATAGTTGTTTTAAATCAATTAGAAGATGCAAGTGATGTTGTAAAAAAAGAAATGCTTTTAGCTGATGATGATAAGGTATGGCATGTTAAAAGAGTACGTATGGTAGATGGTGAAACAGTTGCTTTTGAAGATGATTTCTGTCATTATGGTTTAACAGGAGCTATTTCTAATGAGGTTGTTGAACATTCCTTATTTCATTATTTTGAAGATGATTTAGGATATAATATTGCTTTTTCTGATCAAGAGATTGATGCTTGTTTAGCAGGTGAAGAATTAGGACATTATTTAGGAATTGATCCAGGTTCTCCATTATTACGCGTGTTATCAATTACACGTTTAAATAATGGGAAATGTATAGAATATGGCTATACTTATTATCGTGTTGATAAGTATACTTTTAATCAAGTTGCTTATCGTAGAAAATAAAAACAAAGGAGAAAAAAATGAATTATTTATATATTGCTTTTATTTCAATGTTACCATTAATTGAATTAAGAGGGGCAATTCCAGTATCTCAAGGATTGGGGTTACCAATTATTCCTTCTTATATTGTTTGTATCATTGCTAATATGATTCCAGTACCTTTTATTTATCTATTTGCTAGAAAGATTTTAGTATGGGGTTGTGATAAACCTGTTATTGGAAAATTCTTTACTTGGTGTTTAGAAAAAGGTGAAAAGGGTGGAAAAAAATTACAAGAAAAAGCAGGAAGAAGTACTTTTGTTGCTTTACTTTTATTTGTAGGAATTCCTTTACCAGGGACAGGTGCTTGGACAGGAACATTGGCAGCAAGTATTTTAGATATGGATTTTAAAAAAACATCGATAGCTGTTGTTCTTGGTGTTTTACTTGCTGGGGTCATTATGATGGTTTTCAGTGTTCTTGGATTTTCATTAGTTTAGAAGTATTTATACTTCTTTTTTTATAGGAGGTTATTTTATGAACGTAGAAATTATTAATGTAGGAACCGAACTATTATTAGGTGAAATTGTTAACACAAATGCGACATATCTCCAAAAGATGTGTAAAGAATTAGGATTTAATGTATATTTTCAAACAGTTGTCGGTGATAATCCCCAACGTTTATTGGATTGTTTAGATATAGCTTTTAAAAGAGGTGCTGATTGTATCATTACAACCGGAGGCTTAGGACCGACCCAAGATGATCTAACAAAAGAATTATCAGCTCAGTATTTAGGATTAGAACTTGTTTACGATGAAGCTGAGGCCAAAAAGGTACATGATAAATGTTGTTTTGTGACACAATTAGATGAAGTACCAGATAACAATTATAAACAAGCATATTTTCCAAAAGATTGTTATGTATTAGAAAATGAAGTTGGAACAGCTAATGGCTGTGTGATGAGTAAAGATCAAAAGATGATTATTAATCTTCCAGGTCCACCTAAAGAAATGACTTATGTTGTTGATCATGTATTAAAACCCTATTTAGAACAATATCGTCAAGCTAAAATTTATACTCAAGATATTGTAACAATGGGAATTGGTGAAAGCCTAGTTGATGAAAAATTAAGTGATATCATTAGTCATCAAGATAAAGTAAGTATTGCTTTATATGCTTCAGAAGAAACTGTAAGAGTAAGACTTGGTTGTAAGGCAACGCATCAAGAACAGGCAAATGAGTTAATGAAACCGGTATATGATCAAATTGTTGCCATTCTTCAAGATTATGTATTAGAAACCCACGATTTAAATCATTATATATTAGAACATATTCATGGTTATACTATTATTAATCATTGTCATTTTCATTTAGGTGATCGTTTTCAAGATAATCAAGGTGAAGTAATAATTGAATTAAATGAACAACGCTTAGATATTGGTGATGTTGTTGAAGCGACAGTGACTTATCATCATAAAAAAAGCACCTTTAAAGTACCGTTACTTAAAGATGCAAAATATTCTTTAGCTAGATTAGAGTCTCGTTTGTTGAATCATATTTATTTATTAATTCGATAAATTTTAAAGAAGCAAGTGATAAACTTTTTCTTTTAAGATACGCATAGCCAATATGACGAGAAGGAATGCTTTTTTCTAATGGTATAGGAAAAAGCTTTTTTTGTTCGAGCAAATCTTTAGAAAATTCTTGAATGACACATGATATACCTAAACCTTCTTTAGCAAATTCTAACAATAGTTCATGAGCACCGAGTTCCATTTCAGGATGAAGAATGATACCATGACTAGCAAAGTATTGATCAATGTAGTTTCTCGAGTTAGATGATTTTTCTAATAGAATAAGATTTTCTTTACTCATTTGCTGGTAAGTATAGGGATGTGATGGAGGCGTACTTGAAACAAAGATATCATGGACTTCAAAACAGTTTTTAATTTCTAATGATTCATCATAGACTGGTAAATTAATGAGTCCTAAATCAATCTGACCATTTTTAATGAGTTGAATGGTTTCAAGGGATGTTCGATTAATGACGTTGATTTTAATGTGAGGATACATTTTTCTAAATTGTACTAATAAAGGTAACAAGAAGTTTTCACATAATGTATCACCGGCACCAATAATTAATTCGCCAGTTTCTAATTCTTTTGATGAGATAAGATCATTTTCTGCAGAGGTAATTAAAGATAAAGCTTCATTGATTTTTTTATGAAGTAATGATCCTTCATGGGTTAAAGTGACGCCTTTAGCTTGACGGATAAAGAGTTTAGTATTGAGTTGTTTTTCTAATGATAAAATAGTTTGGGAAACAGCTGATTGAGAAATAAAGAGATTTTTAGCTGCTAATGAAAAAGAAAGTGTAGAAGCAGCTTCATTAAATATTTTATATTGTTCTAGTTTAATGTTCATATTATCACTCCTTATAGCAAATATTAAATATATTAATTTTACTTATATATAAATCTATAATATAATGAGTTATGTAATGAGTCAAGGTAATGACTTTTATTGTTTTAAAAGTGATTATTTTGTATAATGGTCATAGCAAAGAAAGGTGGAAATGAAATGGCTGGAGTCGTAGTTGTTGGAAGTATGTGGGGAGATGAAGGTAAAGGAAAAGTTACTGATTATCTTGCTCAAAAAGCGGATGTTGTCGTTCGTTACTCAGGTGGTAATAATGCTGGGCATACAATCGTTTATGATGGTAAAAAATTTGCTTTAAGATTAATACCTTCTGGTATCTTTAGTGGACATGAAGTGATTATGGCTAATGGAATGGTTGTTAATCCTAAAGCATTCTTAGAAGAAGTAAAATATCTTCAAGAAGCAGGTATTGATACAAGTAAAATTAGAGTAAGTGATCGTTGTCATGTTATTTTACCTTATCATCTTGAAATTGATGAAATTCAAGAAAAAAGAAAAGGTGCTAATAGTATTGGAACAACTAAAAAAGGTATTGGGCCTACTTATATTGATAAATATTCTCGTATTGGTATTCGTATGGGAGAATTTATTGATGAAGAATTATTCTTAGAAAGATTAAAAGAAACTTTCCCAATGAAATTAATGGAATATCCTGAATTAGAAGGAAAATTCACAGTAGAAAGTATTTTTGAAGAATACAAAGAATATGCAAAAGTATTAAAACCTTTAGTTTGTGATACAGGTATTTTATTAGATCAATATTTATCTCAAAATAAAAAAGTATTATTTGAAGGGGCTCAAGGAGCTATGTTAGATATTGATTATGGAACTTATCCTTTTGTTACAAGTTCTCATCCTGGTGCTAATGGTGTATCTGAAGGGGCTGGTATTGGACCTTTATATATTAAAGAAGCAATTGGGATTATTAAAGCTTATACAACACGTGTAGGTGCTGGACCATTCCCAACTGAATTAGATGATGAAATTGGTGATTATATTCGTGAAAAAGGACATGAATATGGTACAGTAACAAAACGTCCAAGAAGAACAGGATGGTTTGATGCTGTTGTTGTTAATCAATCAAGAAGAATGTCTTCTTTAACAGGTATTAGTTTAATGTTATTAGATGTTTTAAGTGGTTTAGATACAATTAAAATTTGTACTGCTTATAAATATAAAGGTGAAATTATTCATGGTTTACCAGCTACTGTAAAAGGAGTAGAAGAAGTAGAACCTGTATATGAAGAAATGCCTGGATGGAAAGAAGATATTACAGGAGTGACTTCTTTTGAAGAATTACCAGTAAATTGTCAAAACTATTTAAAGAGAATTGAAGAATTAATTCATTGTCCAATTGTTATGTTCTCGGTTGGACCTGACCGTAAACAAACAGTTGTTTTAAAAGATATTGAATTTTAAAAAGGAGGTTTTTCATGAAAAGAGAATTAGTCATTGTTATTGACTTTGGTGGTCAATATAATCAATTAGTTGCTCGAAGAGTTCGTGAGTGTAATGTTTATTGTGAAATCTATTCATATAAAACAGATATTTCAAAGATTAAAGAAATGAACCCTAAAGGAATTATTTTAACTGGTGGACCTAATAGTTGTTATTTAGAAGATTCACCTACTTATTCTAAAGAATTATTTGAATTAGGTATTCCAGTATTAGGGCTTTGTTATGGAGCTCAATTAATGCAACATATCTTAGGCGGTAAAGTTGAAAGAGCTGATGTTAGAGAATACGGTAAATCAACTTTATTAGTTGATCAAAAAGATTCTGCCATCTTTAAAGATGTTCCTGAAACATCTACTGTATGGATGAGTCATTTTGACTATATTTCTAAGATTGCGCCAGGATTTACAATCACATCTCATACAAAAGATTGCCCTGTAGCATCATGTGAAAATAGAGAAAAAGGATTATATGCAATTCAATTCCATCCAGAAGTATTACATAGTGAATATGGTAAAAACATGTTATCTAACTTTGTGTTAGATGTATGTGGATGTGCTGGTGATTGGCGTATGGATTCTTTTGTAGAAGAACAAATTAAAGCCATTAGAGAAAAAGTAGGTGATGGTAAAGTATTATGTGCTTTATCTGGTGGTGTTGATTCTTCTGTAGCTGCTGTATTACTTTCTAAGGCTATTGGTAATCAATTAACATGTGTCTTTGTAGATCATGGTTTACTTCGTAAAAACGAAGGGGATGAAGTAGAAGCTGTATTTGGACCTGATGGTAATTATGAATTAAACTTCATTCGTGTTAATGCTCAAGAAAGATATTATGAAAAATTAAAAGGTGTCACTGAACCAGAAGCAAAACGTAAAATTATTGGTGAAGAGTTTATTCGTGTATTTGAAGAAGAAGCGAAAAAGATTGGTGCTGTTGACTTCTTAGTACAAGGAACAATTTATCCAGACGTTGTAGAAAGTGGTTTAGGTGGAGAATCCGCTGTTATTAAATCACATCATAACGTAGGGGGATTACCAGATCATGTTGATTTTAAAGAAATCATTGAACCTTTACGTGACTTATTCAAAGATGAAGTACGTAAGGTAGGTTTAGAATTAGGTATTCCTGAATACTTAGTCTTTAGACAACCTTTCCCAGGACCAGGACTTGGAATTCGTATCATTGGTGAAGTTAATGCAGAAAAAGTAAGAATTGTGCAAGATGCTGATGCTATCTATAGAGAAGAAATCGCAAAAGCAGGACTAGATCGTTCAATCGGTCAATACTTTGCAGCACTTACTAACATGCGTTCAGTAGGTGTTATGGGTGATGAAAGAACTTATGACTACGCTATTGCATTACGTGCCGTTAATACAATTGACTTCATGACTGCAGAAGCAGCTCAAATTCCATACGATGTTTTAAACAAAGTAATGTCTAGAATTATTAATGAAGTTCGTGGGGTAAACAGAGTAATGTATGATATTACAAGTAAGCCACCTGGAACTATTGAGTTTGAATAGTAGAAAAAAAGCTAAAAACTCCGTGTTTATCGGAGTTTTTTTGTATATTAACATGAAAATGATTCTATTTTGATACTACAGATTTTAAGACTGTACTATTCTTTTGATAATTCATTTATATATTTTGTAAGTGGTAAAGAAAGGATTGTAAGTATAAAAAAGCAGGAAAATCCTGCAATTAGTCATCTTGATTGTGTAACCAATCTTCCCGAGGTTGCTTGTTTATGTTTAAAGTTGAATATTTGGGAAAATTATATTTCCATTCTTCATACTGCTGTTGGGTTATTTTACCTTCTCTAAAGTTTTTGGCTTCTTCTAACCAATTTTGCATGTATTCGTACAAAGTATCTTGTTCATGAGGTAATAGCTTGTCAAATCGCAAAATAGGTTGACCATCTAATTCATCAATTTTTAAGCCGTATGAACGTTCTAGTTGAAATAAGGTATAAATAGCTCCTATGTATGTTTCAATATCAGGAATATCAATAGCTTGTGGTGAAACATCTAGTTTATAAGCTAGATTTTCAATAACATTTTCTCTTGGTTTCTTTTTATCGGATTCATATTGAGAAATACGCACATCAGCAGATGAAGTTGAAAAACCTAAAATTTGTCCTAATTCCTTTAAAGTTTTATTTCTAAATAGACGAATTGTTTTTAAATTTGAACCTAATGACATCATTATCACTCCTTTTGTCCCCATTATAACAGAATATATAATATTGGTAAAGAAAAAATAATACTAAATAAGTTAGTCTATAAACTTAAAAAAATAAGTAGACTAACCTAAATAGTATAATTTATTCTTGACAATAGTTGATTTTACTATTATTCTATAATATACAGATTAACTTATTTGGGTTAGTTAATGAAAGGAGGTGAAAATAAGATGGATATGAATACATTTATGGATGCTCACGATATTATTGAAATAACTGGTATGTCAGAAGCGTATGCTTATAAGTTGATCAAGCAACTTAATAAAGAGCTTGAAGAAAAAGGATTTATTACTATTCGTGGACGTGTTAGTAGGCAGTATTTTGAAGAAAGAATTTATGGAGTAAGAAAGGAGGAACAAAACTATGCCAGCATACAAGGATAATAACACTCAAACATGGTATGCTTCATTTTATTATCAAAATTGGAAAGGCGAAAGAATCAAAAAAATGAAACGAGGCTTTCGCACTAAAAGAGAAGCAGATGAGTTTATTGCAAAATTCAAATTGGAACAGGCAAAAGATTTAGATATGAATTTTGAAGAATTTCTCAATATCTATTTAAGAGATTTATCTAATCGTATTAAACAAAATACCATGATAACAAAAACATATGTTATTGAAGATAAAATCAAACCATATTTTAAATTGAAAAAGATAAATGAAATAAGTCCAGCAGATATTATCGAATGGCAAAATGAATTGCTTGCATATCGTGATGAAAATGGTAATCCATATTCTCCATGTTATCTTAAAACAGTTCATAACCAATTAAGTGCAATATTTAATCATGCAGTTAAGTATTACAATCTTAAAAATAATCCTGCTAGAATTGCTGGAAATATGGGAAAAGAAAAAAGTAAAGAAATGAAATTTTGGACAAAGGAGGAGTATTTAAAATTTTCTGAATCAATGATGAGAAAAGATGGTGTATATCAAGCATTTGAAATGCTTTATTGGTGTGGCTTAAGATTAGGTGAAATGTTGGCATTAACACCAGGTGATTTTAATTTTACAAAAGAGACTGTAAGAATTAATAAATATTTTCAAAGAATTAAAGGACATGATGTGATTACAGATCCTAAAACTGAAAAGAGTAATAGAACAGTACAAATGCCACATTTCTTGGCTGAAGAAATACATGATTACATTAGTCGTTTATATGGAATTAAAAGAGATTCAAGAATATTTCATATAACAAAATCAGGATTACATCATGAAATGGATAGAGGATGTAAGGAAACAGGTGTTAAAAGAATCCGTTTGCATGATCTCCGTCACAGTCATGTATCATTATTGATTGAAATGGGATTTAGTGCAGTAGCTATAGCCGATAGAGTAGGACATGAAAGTATTGATATTACTTATCGATATGCACATTTGTTCCCTGCAAAAGGTAAAGAAATAGCTGATAAACTTAATATAGAAAGAGAGGAGATAGTGAATGTCGCATAAAAACAATGATAAACAAGGACGTTTTCGTAGTAAAGTGATTGCATTTAGGGTATCACCTGAAGAAAATAGAGTACTTGAAAGAAAAGTCTTTTTGAGTGGGTTAACCAAGCAGGACTATTTGATACATTGTATGGAAAATCAAGATTATGTTGTATTAGGTAATCCATATGTTTATCGTTCTTTAAAAAGAGAATTAATTCATTTTATTCAGTTGTTTGAAAAGATAGAAAGTTTTAATGATTTGGAATTAGATGAATTAGAAATATTAAAAATGATGTTAGAAATCGTTATATCAATGAAAAGAAAAAAAGAGCAAAAAATCAAAGCATCAAATAGAACTATTTAGCAGTGGATTCTCATTGAATGACTTTCATTTATGCTCATATTCATTTTATTGATTTTAAGGATATAAGTCAATGAAAAGAGGAATATGTATGTTAGATATATTAAATATAAAAACTAAATATCATTTATCAATGAAAGGAAAATATCATTGGATACCTTAAAAAACACTTCAGTTTTTAATGATATAACTTTACTTGATGATAATGAAGATTATCATATGATTTCAATGGATGAAGTTGAAGAAAAAGAAATACAATGGCTTATTCCCAACTATATTCCTAAAGAACAAATAACTTTGATTGTTGGTGATGGAGGGGTTGGTAAGACAACCTCTTGGACCAGCATTATATCAGCATTATCAAAAGGAGAGTTATGTTTCTTTGAAAATCAAGAAGAAGATAAAAGAGAACCTTTAAAAATTGGTTTTTTTAGTTCAGAAGATCCACATGATAGTATCATTAAAAAGAAGTTGCGACTCAATTTAGCAAAACAAAGCAATGTGAAAACAATTCCAATAACAGATAAGAGATTTCATAAAGTGAAATTCAATAGTCAATATCTAGAAGGTTTAATTATAGAAAATAAGTTAGAAGTATTAGTCTTTGATCCATTACAAAGCTTTATTGGTGATAGTGTTAATATGGGCGCAAGAAATACTATGAGAAGTACTCTTAATAACCTTATTGCATTGGGTAAAATATATCATGTCACAATCATCATTATTGTTCACACAAATAAACGAGAAATGGCAGGTGGACGAAATAGAGCATCTGATAGTTCTGATATTTGGGATATTGCAAGAAGTGTTATTTTTGTAGGAGATGCAAGTGATGAGGGTATTCATTATTTTTCGCAGGAAAAAAGTAATTATGGGAAATTGCAACCTACAACCTTATTTAAAATTGAAGATAGTGTGATTGTTAAAGTAGGAACGACTTCTAAAAAGGATTTTGACTTTCAAAAAGAAAAAACAAAAGGTAATAAGAAAAAATCATTGGTTGAAGAAGCTAAAGAAGCAGTTATAAGTTTATTAAATGACCATGATGCTTATTCAGATGAAATCTACAATTTAGCAGAAGAATTAGACATAAGCAAATCGACACTTAAAAGAGCAAGAGCAGAACTTACAAGTGAAGGAATAATCAAACCAAAAAGAACAGGTTCTAATAAAGGTAATGATAAACAAAGAACGATATTTAGTTTAGTAAAAAAAGTATAAATACAGAGGTTCAAAAAATACAGAGGGCCAAAAATACAGTGACTAACAAAGTGATCCTCTGTATTTTGAAAATATTTAAAAAGGTAACTCAAAGTAGTGATTATTGTATTAGCAAGCAGCGTAATTTGGGGGCAAATTACAATTTTAGGGATGACCCTAAGACCCAGAGAAAGGAGTGAAATGTCACATGAAACGAAATAAAGAAGTTAAAGTGAGATTTACTGATGACGAATTAATGCTTTTAAACAGCTATGTTTTGAAAGCAGGTTATACCAGCCGAGAAAATTATATGAGAACAACTTTGTTAAAAAGTGTTCCAAAAGAACAGCCATCAATTGATTATCAAAGGCTAATCAATGAGTTTAATTCTATTGGTAATAATCTCAATCAATTGGTGAAATTAGCTTATTATCAGCCATTAATTGAACAAGAGTCATTATCTGTTCTAACACAGTTAAAATCTCTTATATCATTCACAGAATCAATGATAAGAGGTGTTGTATAATGGCAACAACAGGAATGTGGGCAGTAAAGAATCGTTTAGACCATTTAGTTAATTATGTTTCCAATCCATATAAAACAATTGGATTGGAAACTGTTATCGATTATACGACTAATGGTGAAAAGACTATTGAAAAAAGATATGTCACTTATCTTAACTGTTTATTTGATAATCCAAAATTAAGCATGGTCAATACGAAGAGGCATTTCCATGATGAAAGCGAAATACTAGCATTTCATGGCTACCAGTCATTTGAAGAAGATGAAGTCAATGCAGATTTGGAACATCAGTTAGGTGTGGAGTTTGCAAAAAAGATGTGGGGAGATAGGTTTGAGGTGATTGTTTCAACACATTTGGATACTGATAATATTCATAATCATTTTCTATTAAACTCAACATCATTTGTAGATGGAAAAAGATATTGTAATACCTATAATGATATTCAAAATATGAGAAATATATCTGATGAATTATGCAGAGAACATAATTTATCAGTTGTAGAATTTAAACAATATGTAGGCAAGTCAAGAAAACAGGTTTTCCATAATGATAGACTTAAAGAAATTGTTAGAGAAGCAGTTGATCAGGTAATCAGTGTCAGTTATACAGATAGACAATTCTATAATGAACTTGAACTAGAAGGCTATGAAATCAAAATAACTGAAAGGAATATTTCTGTTAGGCATCCATTACATCGCAAATTTATTCGTTTGAAATCATTAGGTGATGATTATACAAAAGAAAAACTAATTGATAGAATATTAGATTTTAATAAAGATAAATATAATACATCACCATATGGACGATTAGGATTTGATATTAAGCCATATTGTCAGCAATATGAACAACGAAGATTAACAGGATTACAGAGATTGTTCCTTCACTATCAGTACAAATTAAAAATCTTACCACGTAATAATAGATGCAAGTTAAGTCCGTTTGAAAAGGAAGAATTACAAAAAGCAGTACAAAAGATGGAGGAATTTAATCAGCAGACAATCATTCTTTGTAAGAATAAAATTGAAACTTTTGATGATTTATACAGCCATATGGATAAGATTGAAAATGAACTTAACCATCTTATCAAGGAAAGACAAAAAGCAAGAAATCAAGTGAGAAAATATAAAACTAAAGAGCAAAAAGATGAACAAAAGTTAATAGCAAAATCATATACACCAGAGATAGGAAAGTTAAGAAAAGAATTAATGTATTGTCAAAAAATAGAAGAACGTTCATTAGGTATCAATAAATTTTTAAACGAACATGAAAAACAAAAGAGAAGAAAGGAAAGAACAAGATGAAAGAAATTGAATACATTGAAATTAATGGATTATTATATCCAAAATTAACATTACCGCCTCAAAAGGAAATACATTTAACAAGGTTTGGTAGAAAGAGATTGCAGTATCTAAAGCAATATCGACCAATATTTTATACAAATTTATTAACAAGTGGTGAATTAAATGAACATCTGCAAATGATAGATGATGAAGCAAATGTATTATATGATAGATTGATTGAACAATATAAAGTTAAAAGAAATATTACTAAAGAACTTAAAGAAAAAGATCAAATGAAATGGATTCAAGAGATGAATAACATTCAAAACTGTGTTGAAGAGGTTATTAATAAACAAATTATTCATATTTAAGGGAACTTATAGCAGAGTTCCTTTTTATATTTGAAATATAATGACTTTCTTGTAATAAATTTGTATAACATGATTTATTAAATATAAATTTTAAGGTAGCATATACTATGACTGAAAAAGAGAAAATGATTAATATAATCCTGCTAATCCTAAATTGGAGTTATAACTTGCAAAGGTAAATAAAATTTGTACTAAGTATAATAAGAAAGCATTTAATGAAATTAATATGAAATCAAAACTTTTAAGAAAAATAATGAAGACAAAAGGTAATAAGAAAAAATCATTGGTTGAGGAAGCAATCATAAGTTTGTTAAATGACCATGATGCTTATTCAGATGAAATCTATAATTTGGCAGAAGAATTAGATATAAGCAAATCAACACTTAAAAGAGCAAGAGCTGAACTTACAAGTGAAGGAACAATCAAACCAAAAAGAACAGGTTCTAATAAAGGTAATGATAAACAAAGAACGATATTTAGTTTAGTAAAAAAAGTACAAATACAGAGGTTCAAAAAATACAGTGACTAACAAAATGATCCTCTGTATTTTGAAAATATTTAAAAAGGTAACTCAGAGTAGTGATTACTGTATTAGCAAGCAACGAAATACAGACCACAACCACACAAAGTACCGAAATCACGAACAGGAGCGATAATATTAAGAAAATTATTGACAATATATATATCACACAATAATCGTAACAGGTTTACGTTTGTAAAAAGACGTAACTATACAGGGAGAAAGCAGGCTATTCTGGCTTTACGGTTGAAACCTTATACGATACATTTATACAGACAACACCCCGAATCAGCTTTTGGTTGGACAATTCCAACCAAACACCACAGCAAACAGCAGAGACTATTCTGAACGCCAAGAAGCCGGTATGATATGTTACATATAAGGGGAAGAAAAATTTCTTTTAGGTACTTGCTTTCCTAAAACTGATGTGATAGAATAATTTTGTTCTAGAAAAGGAGTGAAAAATATGCATCAAGGTATTCTTAAATAAAACTATAATCAAATAGTAGGAACAAAGAATTATGATAGTCCATTTCGTGGGGGGCTTAGTTTTTGTATCCAATTTTAAGAATACTTTTACCTTATCAATTTTGACATATCCAAAAAACAGCAATCATAAATAGGTGTATGCTGTATATGTGTATGTCCGCAAATTATAATCCCCAGTGGTAAAAGTACTTTACTGCTGGGGATTTTTATGCCCTTTAGGGCTGTAAAAGGAGGACAATCACATGAAAATAATCAATATTGGCATTCTTGCCCATGTAGACGCAGGAAAAACAACATTGACGGAAAGCCTGCTATACACCAGTGGAGCGATTGCGGAACAAGGAAACGTGGATAAAGGAACTACAAGAACAGACACTATGATTTTGGAACGGAAACGGGGAATCACCATTCAGACAGCGGTTACTTCTTTTTGCTGGAATGATTATAAAATCAATATCGTGGACACTCCTGGTCATATGGATTTTTTAACCGAAGCATACCGCTCTTTATCTGTCCTTGACGGAGCTGTTTTAGTCATTTCGGCAAAAGACGGCGTACAGGCACAGACCCGTATATTATTCCATGCGCTTCAGAAGATGAACATCCCGACAATTATCTTCGTAAATAAGATAGACCAAAATGGAATCGACCTGCAGCGTGTTTACCAAAGCATTAAAGATAAACTTACCAGTGATATGATTGTCATGCAGGAGGTTGCCTTGTCGCCAAAGATAACCATAACCGATATTTCTGATTTGGACAAATGGGATATTATTATTTCTGGAAGCGATGAACTATTAGAACGATATGTTGCAGAGGATTCTTTGGATATACAGGAATTACAATATGAAAAGTGCAAAAGAACCAGATGCTGCTCTTTGTTTCCTGTTTATCATGGGAGTGCAAAAGACAATTTAGGAACAGAAAAACTGATTGAAGCGATTACAGAAACTTTCATTACAGAAACAGACGATATTCAGTCTGAATTATGTGGATATGTTTTTAAGGTTGAGTATACAGACCGGAAAAAACGGCTTTCTTATTTACGCCTGTATCATGGGACGCTCCATTTACGGGATGCTCTGCCACTGTCAAAAAAGAAAAAAATAAAGATTACAGAAATGTGTATTCCGTTAAATGGTAAAATCGTCCCGGCTGACCATGCTTATCCGGGAGAAATTGTTATTTTAGCTGATGATACTTTGAAACTGAACGACATTCTGGGGAATGAAAAACTCTTACCTCAAAAAACACAGATTGATAATCCCATGCCATTACTTCGGACAACCGTAGAGCCGCAAAAGCCGGAGCAAAGGGAAGCCCTGTTAAATGCCCTCGTAGAGATTGCTGATACAGACCCTCTTTTGCATTTTGAAATTGATACTGTTACCCATGAGATTATGTTATCTTTTTTGGGAAAAGTACAGTTAGAAGTTATTTGTTCGCTATTAGAAGAAAAATATCATGTGGGCGTGGTTATGAAAGAGCCTTCGGTTATTTATCTGGAAAGACCGCAAAAAAAAGCAAGCTTCACGATTCATATTGAAGTGCCGCCGAATCCGTTTTGGGCATCTATTGGTTTGACTGTAACACCGCTTCCTGTTGGAAGCGGAACACAATATAAAAGCGAGGTATCTCTCGGATATTTAAACCAAAGTTTTCAAAATGCCGTCATGGAGGGTGTGTGTTATGGAATGGAGCAGGGCTTATATGGCTGGGGAGTGACAGACTGCCAAATTTGTTTTGATTATGGAGTTTATTACAGTCCAGTCAGTACCCCCGCTGATTTTCGTTTTCTTGCACCTGTCGTGTTGGAGCAAGCATTGAAAAAAGCAGGAACACAGCTGTTGGAACCATACCTTTCCTTTACTCTTTTTGCACCGCAGGAATATCTTTCACGGGCTTATAATGACGCACTAAAGTATTGCGCAATAATTGAATCAACCAGACTTGAAAAAGATGAAGTTATTTTTAAGGGGGAAATCCCTGCCCGTTGTATCGGTGAATATAGGAATGATTTGAATTTTTATACAAATGGAAGAAGTGTTTGTATTACAGAATTAAAAGGGTATCAGGAAACTTCCGGCGAGCCTGTGTTTCAGCCACGCCGCCCGAACAGCCGTTTAGATAAGGTTCGCCATATGTTTCAGAAGATAATGTAATGTCTTGCGCAATGCAAGTGTTCATTGCTTGCTATTGCGAAATATCATTGATAAAATTAGTATCAAAGAGGAGGAACTATTTTGAACCAGAAACAGAGGGATATTACAACAGGAAAGCAAATACGCCATCTGCGGACACAAGCGGGAATGACGCAAGAAGAATTAGCTAGAGAATTGAATGTCACTCGGCAGGCATTATCGAATTGGGAGAGAGATGTTAATGAACCTGATTTAAATATGTTGAAAAAAATTTGTTTTCTTTTTGGCGTTTACATGGACGATTTTGCGAAGGGGGTAATAACAAAAATGGAAACATATGAAAAAAAGGAGAAACAACAATTTAATAGGTACGATATGGCAATTGGACTTTTTTATGCTGTTGGTATATTTCTTGGCATTGGTATTTTCTTTGTTGGCGGTTTTATGACAATGTCGGGTGCAGGGTGGGGAGCATCACTATTTGGCGGTGGCTGTTTTTCTCTTGTATTTGGCTTGATATGCCATGCAGTTATTACATTGAGAAGAAATGACAAATGATGACATATCCTGCTTTCTTAAAAAGAAGCATGGAATGCTGTATTCCCGGAGGCTGATATTTTTAGAAAAGTGCACTGTGCGGCAATTTAGACTTTTCGGCCATATCGCGCAAAAAAGCCGCTACTTTTGGTTTTCCAATAGCGGCGGCCTAATGTAGGTTGGCTCTATTTTTGAGTGTCGATTTATTATACCCTTGTCAAATGTACTAACCTATTTTAAATAAATACCAGATAAATACACCAAATAAAAAACAAGGACTTTCAACATACATTGAAGCATATAAAGAACACATTATGTATACCGTTAATGCTTTTTGCAAAGCTGTTATTCGCTATGCCGCTATTAACTCATAGCGTGACAGGGGCAAACGGCGACAAAGGGAAATATACTTTGAATACCTTACAGAAGAAAAGTTTTACAGTATTACAAAAATAAAAGCCTATACCATTTTGGGAAGAAAAGATATATAATAGCCGAGACGACAACAATCAGAAGTTATGGAGGGTAACAATGGAATATAGTAAGGAAGATTTAATTGAAGCAAAAAGGCAAATTTTGGGAGGGAGAGAGAACATGGGAACAGAGGAAAGTAAAAAAATCTGGGAGAAAAACGCACAATTTTGGGATAATGCAATGGGTGACGAATCTAATGAATTTCACAGAGAGGTAGTACGTCCCAAAGTAACGGAACTTCTATCTCCTAATCCTGCGGATTACATTTTGGATATTGCGTGTGGCAATGGAAATTATTCTTCGTATCTTGCACAAAGAGGCGCTTCGATTGTCGCTTTTGATTACAGCAAAAAAATGATAGAGTTGGCTAAAAGACGGCAATCACAATATGCAAAACAAATTGAATTTTGTGTAGCGGATGCGACCAATAGAGAAAGTATATTAGAATTAAAAAGAAATCGAGCCTTTACGAAAGCAGTTTCTAATATGGCAATTATGGATATTACGGATATTGAACCACTTCTTATGGCTGTTTATGAACTGTTGGAGGAAAGCGGAATTTTTGTCTTTGCAACGCAACACCCTTGTTTTATCACGTTGACTGAAAAATATATGACACCGCACAGTTACTATGGTATAGCGATTGAAGGGCAACCGGAGGAGCAGATTTATTATCATCGTTCCATACAAGATATTTTTAACCTTTGTTTTAGAGCTGGATTTGTCATTGATGGATTTTATGAAGAATGTTTCAAAAACAACAAAGAAATTCCTATGGTAATGATAGTAAGGCTTAAAAAGGTAAAACGTGATAGCTTAAAATAAATTCAAGTTTGTTGGGTAAAAAGCAACTACCAACCAGCCACAGCCCTTTTGGGAGGAAAGGGGGATTTTCCATGACCTGTACAGAAGAATATCGGGAACCATATCGAGTACACTTTCCATGCCTTTTGCAAAGTCGTTATCCGAAATGCAACGATCAACGCAGCGAGGACACGGAGCAGGAAGCACAAAAGAAATATCCCTTGAATACCTTACAGAAAAAAGTTTTACAGTATTACAAAAATAAAAGCCTATACCATTTGGGGAAGAAAAGACATATAATAGCCAAGACGACAACAATCAGAAGTTATGGAGGGTAATAATGGAATATACTAAGGAAGATTTAATTGAAGCAAAAAGGCAAATTGATTCAACATTGCATAAATTACGGGAAACAATAATAACCTTTGAAGCAAAAGAAAATCCAGAGAGATATAAGTCACAAATCACTTTGGCGAAAAGACGAATAAAGGCTTTTGAAATAGCAAATTACTTTATAGGAAACGAAATTGAAAACAGTTAGTAAATTCAAAACTCTGGTTTCGCGGCAAGTGAAATCGTTAGGCAGTATAAATTAAATTTGCAAAGTCAGTAGTGATAGTTAATAGCAAGATGAAAACCAATGGTATTTCTAATCAAAAAGGAGGATAACAATATATGCTAAGTCCGAAAGAAGTAGTAAATAAATGGGTAGACGCTTTTAATGCCAGTGATGTGGACATGATTAGTAGTCTGTATGATAATAATGCAACAAACCATCAAGTTGCAAATGAACCTGTTGTAGGAGTTGTGGCTATTAGAGAAATGTTTGCAAATGAGTTTGCAACTGCAAAAATGGTTTGTATTGTGGAAAATATTTTTGAAGATGGGCAATGGGCTATCTTAGAGTGGAAAGACCCGTTAGGATTACGTGGGTGCGGATTTTTCCATGTTGTAAATGAAAAGATATTATTCCAGCGTGGATATTGGGATAAACTTTCTTTTTTAAAGCAACATAATCTCCCTGTAAAAGAATAATGAGAAGAAAGTTAAAGTATAAGAAAGGGTACAAAAATTGATAAGTTGTTTAACAAGGGACGGTTGCAGGAATAATATTGCAGTTGTAAAGGAGTAGCTGGCTATGAAATATAGCAAAATAATAATATTAAAGAATGGTATGGAATGTTGTTTGAGAAATGCAACTGAAAGTGATGGACAGCTTGTATTAGATAACTTCACTTTAACTCATACCCAAACCGACTATTTACTTACATATCCCGATGAAAACACTTTTGATGCAGCACAAGAAAGCCGGATTCTGAAAGAGAAGGAAAATAGTGAAAATGAAATCGAGATTATTGCTATAATTGATGGCGCAGTTATAGGGACTGCTGGAATCGAGGCAGTAGGGGCGAAATACAAGGTACGGCATCGTGCTGAATTTGGTATTAGTGTTCTGAAAAAGTTTTGGGAACTTGGAATTGGACAAGCATTGATGGCTTCATGTATTGAATTACTATATATTAAATATAAGATGTATCTTAGTGGTGAACATTTTCCCATAAAATGAAAATTTGTACTAAAATTGAACATATTTTTTAAAGGATGTCAAAATATTGATGTCCTTTTTTTTGAATGATATGATAATTTTGCTAGCAAGAAAGGAAGAGAAAATTGTACAAATTATTAATACTTGATATAGATGGAACACTTAGGGATGAAGTGCAAGGAATTCCAAAATCTGCAAAAAAGGCGATTCATTTATGTCAAAGAAATTATTGCAATGTTGTCATTTGCACAGGAAGAAGTATGGGTACAATACAAGATGATGTTCTGTCATTGGGGGTAGATGGATATATCGCAGGTGGTGGTAATTACATTATCTATCACGATAAAATACTCTATAATCAATCATTTGAACAAGACTTGATCAAAAAAGTTGTTCATTTATTAAAAAATAGAAATGTGGCTTTTTCAATTGAAAGTCAGAAGAAAGTTTTTATGAATCAAAAAGCTAAAGAAATTTTTGAATCAATGAATCAATTTAAAATAAAGCATTCAAGTACAAATAAACAGTTCATTACAGAAAAAATAATTTATAAAAATAATATTGATGAGTATGAACATTAAGATATACATAAGATTTGCTTATGCTCTAATCAAGAAATATTTAGTGGAGTTAAAACCATATTACAAGACAATATGCAATTAGCACAAAGTGATGCAGATCATCAATATTATGAAATTATTCAAAAAGATTGTGACAAAGGAAAAGCAATTCAACGATTACAAGAAAGATTAAGCATAAAGCAAGAAGAAACAATTTGTTTTGGTGATGGACAAAATGATATAGTCATGTCACAAGTAGCTGATATTGTAGTAGCTATGAAAAGAAGTCATCAAATGTTAAAGAATGTCGCAACTTCGGTATGTGAAGATGTTTTTGAACATGGTATTTATAAAGAATTAAAAAGAAGAAGTATTATATAAAGGAGTAAGATATTGAAAAGAAATGGTGTCTATAGTGGATCTGCATTTGTAGAAAATAATACAATCTATTATTTTTATACAGGTAATGTTAAATTAACAGATAGGAATGGCTATGATTATATTCATGAAGGAAGAGAACAAAATACGATTTGTTGTAAGAGTGAAGATGGTTTTTCTATAGATAAGAAAGAGTTAATCATGTCAAATAAACATTATCCATCAAATATTTCAAAACATGTTAGAGATCCAAAAATTATTAAAAAAGATGAAAATTATTATCTGATTCTAGGTGCAAGAACAAATGATAATCAAGGATGTGTATTGCTTTATAAAAGTCAAGATTTGAAGAATTTTGAATATTTTAACACTATAACAACGCCAAAAAGATTTGGATATATGTGGGAATGTCCTGATTTATTTGAGTTAGATGATTATTTATTTTTAGTTGTCTGTCCTCAAGGAGTAAAACAATCTCATTTTAATTATGAAAATATTTATCCATTATGGACAAGAAGTTATGACTACAAGAGTATATGATGCGATAAGAGAAAAGCAATTAAAATTTTTATCAAAGAATCATGGAAAAATAATTTTTTATACTTTAAATAGCTATAAGATAATTTAATGCTAAATACAATCTTTTGGTAATGGACAAGGAGTTTTTAATTTATATAACTTGATTATGACTACATGATAAGGAGTATTGTGGACAAATATTGATAGTATATTTTTATCATAATATATGAAAAATTACACTGAATCATTTTTATCAAATAACATACCAAAAAAATACCAAAATATTTCAAGTAAATGATAAATAACAAAAGATAGAATAAAATAGAAATAGTCTAAAATGCTTGAGTTTACAAGTATTTGTCATTATAAAACATGTACTTAATAATTAAAATAATCTAGATAAATAAATTCGATAGTAATGAAAGGGATGATTAATATCGTTAAAGAGCAAAAAAGTTAGATTAGTGTAATTGATTATAATTATATGATATAGAATATTATATGATACTAAGCATCTTGAAAAAATGCTTCTAATTTGATACTATTAGTTCATCAAAAGAATAGAGCAAACTAAAAAACATGGAAAAAATAGCTGATTTTTATAAAATCACTAACCTAAATAGGTTAGTAAAAATGTATTCTTAAGTGAGTTTGAATAGAAATAACTAAAAAAAGACACAAACCAAATAAAAAGGTAATGTGTCTTTTTCTATTGGAATACTAAAAAGTATCGTTTATTTTTATATATTTGCATTTGTTAAACATTAAACATCAGATAACAACCATCGAAGCATATCATCTTTATTGTTGATGAACATCTTCATGACTTGATAGGCTTCAGTTTCTTCATATGAACAAGAATGAATTATTGTATCATCAAAGCAATAAATTCTTGCTCCAGGTATTCCTAATAAGATGGGTGAGTGGGTTACAATAATAAATTGTGACCCATTTTTTGCATATTCATAAATTTCAGCGAGTAAAGAAAGCTGTCTTTGAGGTGAAAGTGCAGCCTCGGGTTCATCAAATAAATATAGACTATCTGAATGTAAATAATTTCGAGCTAATTTAAAAAAACTCTCACCATGAGATCTTTCATGATATTTTTGAGAGGGATGATTAGGATCTGCATAATCCATTTCTTTTGTTGCCACATTATAAAAGCTTTCTGCTCTTAAAAAATATCCTAATTTTTCTTTTCTATAACTTTTTATTATTTTAATTGCTTCATATAGATTTGAATGACTATCATATGTAGAAAAATAATAATTTTTTGTGCCTCCTTCGGGATTAAATCCATGAGCAATAGCAATGGCTTCTAGTAATGTTGATTTTCCACTCCCGTTTTCACCAACAAAGAAGGTAATAGGTGTATTTAAATCAATTTTATCAATGTCTTTAAATGCTTTTATTCTTTTTAAATAACTATTATTACTTATTTTATCCCAATCAAATCTTATTTCTTTAATAAACTATCATTCATAAAAACATCTCCTTTGCTATAATTATTTAATTCTATTATTACTGATATAGTTTTGTAATACCTACTTATATAAGTAGGTATAGTATGTTTCTTAGCGATGTGTTTACAGCATTAATATATTATATTTAAATACAGGATAATATTCATAACTTGTTTGAAATATACGAAACGAAATAAAATAATGTATGTTATAATAATACATATTTATAAAATAACTAAAGAATTAGTCATAGGAAGGCGATGTGTATGATAGTTTATGACGGAAATAAAACGGATTTTTTGCATAGTGTAGAAAGAGATACCATAGCAGTTGAGATTGAAAACAATATTTATAATAAGATGAAAAGACGAACTGCCGCTAATGAATTCCGTTCATGGGAAAACTCTCTTGAATATATGTATAAAGTTTTAAATGATCGAGAAATACCTGATGACTCGGGTATTGCGATTGAATATAATATTCCTCAAACATCTAAGCGTGTAGATTTTATTATTTCTGGTTTTGATCATCATGATGATCCTAATATAGTGATTATTGAACTTAAACAGTGGGATAAAATTAATGCTATAGAGGGACAAGATGGTTTGGTAGAAACTTATACTGGAAATACTATGAGAAAGGTTGTTCATCCTTCTTATCAAGCTTGGTCTTATTCTATGATGATAAAAGATTACAATTCATCTGTACAAACCAATAATGTCCAGTTATGGTCATGTGCATATTTACATAATTATAGAAGAAAACCAGATGATGATTTAGATAAGCCACAATATGAAGAGTATCTTAAAGATTCACCTGCCTTTACTAGAGGAGAAGTTCCTCAACTAAGAGAATTTATTAAAAGATGTATTAGAAAAGGCGATAATAAAGAGCTCATTTATCAAATTGATCAAGGAAGAATAAGACCATCTAAAAGTTTGCAAAATGCAATAACAAGTATGCTTAAGGGTAATAAAGAATTCATTATGCTAGATGAACAAAAAGTAGTATATGAAGAAATATTACTAACTTCAAGAAAATGTATGGAAGACAACAAGAAAAGAACTATTATTATGACGGGTGGACCAGGTACAGGAAAGACAGTTGTTGCTGTTAATGCTTTGGTAGAATTGACCAATGATGGACAATTTGCTCAATATATATCAAAGAACAGTGCACCAAGAAATGTTTATTTAAAAAAACTAAAAGGAAAAATAAAGAAGAGTACAGTTGATAATATGTTTAAAGGATCTGGTATTTATACGGAAACTGAAAAAAATGTAGTGGATACTATTTTGGTTGATGAAGCGCATAGACTGAACGAAAAATCTGGAATGTATAAAAATAAAGGTGAAAATCAAATTAAAGAAATTATTCATTCTTCTTTATGTAATGTATTTTTTATTGATGAACATCAAAAAGTTACATTAAGTGATATTGGTAGTGTTGAAGAAATAAAGAAATGGGCTAAAGTTGAAAATTCCCAAATAATAGAAACAAAACTATATTCACAATTTAGATGTAATGGATCAGATGGCTATTTAGCATGGATTGATCATGTTTTGGAAATTGAAGATACAGCCAACTATGATTTAAAAGATATTGATTATGATTTTCAAATTTGTGACTCACCAACAGAAATGCAGAATCTTATTGTGGAAAAAAATAAAAATGCTAATAGGGCTAGAATATTAGCAGGTTACTGTTGGAATTGGATATCTAATGGTAGAAATGATTCCAAGGTGCATGATATTAAAATTGGTGATTTTGAAATTAGTTGGAATTTAGGTAATAGTACAACCTTTGCTATTGATGACAATTCTATCAATGAAGCTGGGTGTATACATACATCGCAAGGGCTTGAATTTGATTATGTGGGAGTTATTATTGGGGATGATTTAAGATACGAAGATGGGCATATTGTTACTGATTTTACAAAGCGTGCAAAAACTGATCAATCATTAAAAGGTATAAAAAAATTGTATAAAGCAAATCCAGTACTAGCAAATCAAAAAGCAGATGAAATCATAAAGAATACATATCGCACATTGATGACACGAGGAATGAAGGGATGTTACGTGTATTGTGTAGATGACGGATTGCGTAACTATTTAAAAGAAAGAATAAAAATATAAAAAAAGAGAAATATAATGATTTAAAGAAGAAGGTAGAAATAATGAAACAAGAAACAATAGACAGAATCAGAAAATTCACAATAGATCGTGATTGGGGGCAATTTCATTCTGAAGGAAATCTTGCCAAATCAATTTCAATTGAAGCAAATGAGTTATTAGAATGTTTTCAGTGGAGTGACACAGAATATGATTTAGAACATGTAAAAGAAGAACTTGCAGACGTTATCATTTATTGCCAAGATTTACTTGATAAACTTGAATTAGATGTAGATGAAATTGTAAATAATAAAATGAGTAAAAATGAAGCAAAATATCCAGTTGACAAAGCTAAAGGCAGTGCTAAAAAATATGACGAATTATAAAAATTAAATTATTTCACAGTATTAAAATGATGAAACACCTTCTTATATAAGAGGGTGTTATTTATTTGATTTATATATAATGTATTTATATAAAATATTTTAGGCTATTTATTAGATTGATAAATAGGAGGTAAATGATGAACATATATGTGAAATGTAAAAAGAACTCTAATTCTGGATTACTTGTTGGACATAGTGAGAATTTTACTAAAGCTATATATGGATTTAGCGAGCTGGGTGCCAAAATTATACCTTATCAATCGTTAGATGATATTTATGATATTGTTACAAAAGAAGATATTGTTATTGATTATATACAACAATGTGATGCGATATTTGCTAAATTTGGTTATCATAATGTTCATGTGGATGATTATCCAGAATGCTTGAAAAAGTATCTAGGAAGAAATATTTGGTATGACACAATTAATTCAATTTCATCAAAGAAAGAAAAATGGTCTGCAGGATGGTTTGTAAAGCCGGTTAAAACAAAGGTGTTTACTGGTAAAGTTATTCAATCTATACATGACTTAATAGGTTGTGGTCATTGTCAAGAAGATTATGAAGTTATTTGTAGCGATGCTTTAGATATTAAAAGAGAATGGCGTTGCTTTATTTATTATGATGAAATTATTGATATAAGACCATATAAAGGAGATTATCATTACACATATGATTCTAGTGTAATTGATCATATAATGGATGATTTTAAAAAGTGGGATAAAAGACCTATGGCATGTTCTATTGATATTGGTGTGACCTCTGATAATAAAACTATTCTTATTGAATGTAATGATGCTTATGCATTAGGTTCCTATGGACTTGTTGATTTTCGATATGCTAAATTTATTTCTGCTAGATGGGCACAAATTATGGAAAGAGAAGATGAATTTGATTTTAGGAAATACGGTTCAGATAAATGCTAAATTATTATACTTAAGTATACCGATAATGCGAAGATTAGATTTTTAGCCTAATTTCGTATATCGGTATTTTTTGTTTGATAAGTAAAACTTATCAAATACCCTTTTTAATTAAAATTGATAGTAAAGTATATCAAAGTATAATTAATTATATAGAAGGAGTGGGATAATGAGTGATATTTTTGAAAAGTTAAAAAATGGTGAACCAGTACACATGATCAATGATAAAGATTATCATGCTATTGCTCATCAAGAAATGGACTACTGTAGAAAAATGTGTTTTACCATCAATACAACATATCCTAATAAGGAAGAGATATACCAACTTGAAAACAAGTTGTTTAAAAATCGTTTACCGCAAACAGCTTTCTTTACACCACCATTTCAAGTAGATTTTGCATGCCAAATGGATATAGGCAATCATGTCTTTGCTAACCATGATCTAACATGTATGGCAGCTGGTGGCATTACCTTACAAGATGGTGTCATGTTAGGACCACATGTATCTTTATTAACAGTCAATCATGATTTTAATGATCTTCAAATTTTAAAATGTAAAGGGATTGTTATTAAAAAGGGAGCATGGATAGGTGCTAATAGTACTATTTTACCAGGAGTGACCATCGGCGAAGGTGCAATTGTTGGTAGTGGGTCAGTTGTTACAAAAGATGTAGATGCTCATGCGATTGTTGCAGGTAATCCTACTAAATTAATACGTTATAAATAAATATATAAAAAAGGAGATATTATAAATGGATAAAGAGTTATTTGATCAACAAAATATATTTGGTAAAGGAAATATAAGTGAAGAATATGCTAAGTATTTTATTGGTACATTTTATTTAAATCCACTTACCAATAAAGAATGTCCTTTATCATTAGCTAATGTTATTTTTGAACCAGGATGTCGAAATAACTGGCATATTCATCATGCTAAAAGTGGTGGTGGACAAATTTTAATATGTGTTGCTGGCTTAGGTTGGTATCAAGAAGAGGGGAAAGACCCTATCAGTTTAGAACCAGGGAAAATCATTGCAATTCCAGCTAATGTAAAACATTGGCATGGAGCCAAAAAAGATTCATGGTTTTCACATATTTCTATTGAAGTTCCGGGTGTTGAAACGTCTAATGAATGGTGTGAACCTGTTAGTGATGAAATATATCAGCGTTTATAATAAGTAGTAAAAAGGAATCGTAAGGATTCCTTTTTTAAAATAAAATTGTTTCATGGTTTGCTAATGAAGTATTTATATATTATAATTAACTTAACGAACGATTAGTAAGTAAAGGACATGGAATATGAAAAAAAGAGCAAGAAGTGAAACTGATTTTGAAAAAAGAAAAATAGAGATCATGGAATGTTGTTTTGATTGTTATTGTGAAAATGGTTTTAATGGTACAGGAATTAAACAGCTTGCTAAAAGCTGTGGATGTACTTCAGCAAACTTATATGTATATTTTGAAAATCTAGATGACTTAATCATTCAATCAACTGCACATTGTATGAGCAAAGTAGAAGATGATTTTATGGAACGAGCGCCTAAAAATGCACAGGATATCGAAAGATTTATTAATGAGATTCCTTATTGGACCGCAAAAAAGCATGGCAAAAAATATCGCTTGATGTATCAAGTTTACACGCACCCAAAATATCGAGAATATGGTAAACAGTTTTTTAAAGGGGTAGATCAGCGATATAGTCAATATGCTCAACAATTAGAAAGTCAAATAGGTATACCTGCAGATATTTTAAGACCAATGATTTTTGTTTTAATACGTGCTTGTGTACATTTTGCTTTATTTGAAGATGAAGTATACTTACAGGATCAATTAAAGTTATTAAAACTAAGTATTCAATTATTCATTGAAAAATTTAATTCAAAATAAAGGAGGAATAAAAATGAAAAAGAGATTTTTCAGAGGTTTATTGACATGTTTTTTAGTATTAGGAATAAATATCATCAATGTAAAAGGAATGGAACTGTATGTTGATTTAGCTATTGTAGGTGAAAAAACATTAAAGTTTGAAGTAGAATCAGGGGATAGTATTGATAATATTAAACATTATATTTTTAATAAAACCAGTATTCCTTCAAGTATTCAAACGTTAAGCTTTCATAATAAAATTCTAAATAATGGCAGAACTCTAGCTGATTATAATATTCAAAAACAAAGTACAATTACTCTTAATATTATGGATGCAAAAGAAGTATCTACATCTCAAGAATTAGTATCTGCAATCGATAATAATTATACTCGTATTCAATTAACATCTGATATCGTACTTGATCATCCTTTAGATATCGATAAAGGTCTTTTACTTGATTTAAATGGTCATATTTTGACTTGTAAAAATGAAAATATCGATGATCGTATTATTTCTGTTCATTCAGACGCTGAATTAACAATTAAAGATAGTCAACCAGATGCCACACATCCTCATACAAATATAAAAGGTGGTATTGTTTCGGGTAGTCATCATGATCAAGGTTCTGCTATCTCAATTGATCGAGGCTTTTGTCATATGTTGGCTGGTACAATTGCAAACTGTCAAAGTAAAAAAGGGGCTGTTTATATAGGAGAATATTCTTCTTTTATGATGGCTCATGATGCAAAAATAGAAGATTGTCATGCTGGTGGGAATTTTGCCGGTGCTATTTATATTGATGAAAATGGTACTTTTACAATGAATGGAGGAAGTATTAGTAACTGTACTTCTATGCATGGAGGGATTTATAATAAGGGAACTTTTAATGCAAATGATGGTATTATCGATTGTAGAGTAACTAATGATGGAAGTATTTATTGTACAGGTTCTTCTATGTCACATTTTAAAGATAATGTAGAAAATCGTTCAATTATTCAAGGTGGTATTTTTTATAAATTATTAGTCTTAGAACCTGGAAGTCATCTAGATGGTTATACGATAACTTATCAAAATGATAAAAATCATTATGCACGACAAGTCATACCTTATCATCAAAAGGCTATTATGCCATTTATGCCAAGTTTAGATGGATATATTTTTGATGGTTGGTATCAAGGAGATACGCTTTATAATTTCAATCAAGAAGTAAGTTCTGATTTAACATTAATTGCTAAATGGCAATGTAACCATGACTATTCATGGAAAAATGTAAATGGACAATATTGGAAAGAATGCAACATCTGTCATAATAAAACAGCAAAGCAGACCATTCCTGAAATTTTTATTAATGGAAAAGACAAAGTGTGTAAAACACAAAACTATATATTTAGTTTTTCACTACCACTAAATTGTAAAAATCCAACGTATAGTTATATAGATGATAATAATCAAGAAGTATCTCATATTCCAGAATTAAAAAATGGCGTCTATACAGGAAATATTGACGCTCGTTTATATCAAAATCTAAATCAATTTAGGTTTACTCTTAATGCAGAAACAAATGATGGTTTTAAGTTTACTACAGTTAAAATATTCTCTGTTCAAAGTCACCATAGTGGCGGACAAGCAACTTGTATTACACCAGCTATTTGTGAAACTTGTGGTTTAACGTATGGTAGTGTAGATAGTCAGCATCATACAAATTTACAACATGTAAAAGCTAAACCTGCTACTTACAATGCTGTAGGATATAAAGAACATTGGTATTGTAAAGATTGTCATAAGTATTTTTTAGATGATCAAGCAAAAACTGAAGTAAATAAGGAAAGTCTTGTAATTCATAAATATGTTAAAACAGGAGATGAAAATAATCATGTTTTTTATGTTTGTTTATTGATTATGAGTCTTTTGACTATTTTGTTTCTTTTCATAAAAAATAAAAAGAATGTTTAGTTATATAGTAAAATGATTTAAATAAATAATAGGAGTAGTAAATATGAGTGAATCAAAAAAATTTGTTTCTAAAGCTTTAGAAGAATTACAACATTATGTTTATGTCTATTCAGACCCAGATACTAAAAAACCTTTTTATATTGGTAAGGGTAAAGGAAATAGATGTTTTAATCATTTGTTTGAAACTGGTGAAACGGAAAAAATAAAGAAGCTAGAAGAAATTAAAGCAAGAGGAAAAAGTCCTTTAATAGAAATTCTTGTTCATGGTGTTGACGAAGATACAGCCTATAAAGTAGAAGCTGCAACTATTGATTTAATCGGTATTGATAATTTAACCAATATGCAAAAAGGACACCATTCACAAATGTATGGACGGATTGATGTTGATGAATTAAATGATCGTTTTTCTAATAAGGTGATTCGTAGAGAAGACATTGATGAAAATGTTTTATTAATTAGAATTAATCAACAATATCATTATGGTATGACAGATTTTGAACTATATGAGGCAACACGTATTAGTTGGGTAGTGAATAAAGAAAGAGCAAACAAACTCCAATATGTTTTTGCCGTATATAATGGAATGATCAAGGAGGTTTATCAAATAACAGCATGGTTACCTGCTTTTTCAACTATGAATACTTTAACAGTTGATGAAGAAATTATAAGGAAAGATAAAGAAAAAAGAATGGAATTTGTAGGAGTTATTGCACCTGATGAAATAAGAAATAAATATCTAGGTGGTATTGTTTCTAATTTATTTGCTCATGGCAATTCAAACCCCATTCTCTATGTGATGAATAATAAAAAATAGAGCAATCTATTTTTTGATATTACTTCAGGAACAACGAGAAGTAAAATAACACTGATACAAAAGATCGTTTCAATTAATGTAAATCTTTGTTGTTGACGAATATGTTTATATCATAGATATTTTAGATAATGATTATTTTGTTGGCAGTGTTGGTAACAAAGATGATTTGACTGCTTTTTGTAAAAAAGTAATTGATGATTGTAGCTATGAAGAGTTTAATGAGGCGTTACAAGTAGGAGTGACAGGACCTTTTATGCTCATTAAGTTATTAAATGATCAGGTTTGTATTACTAATATTTCTTCTTCAAGAGATCGTATGAGTCAACCTCAAAGTGAAAGTTATACGGCAGCTAAAGGTGGCATTCATGCTTTGACTCTGCATTAGCTGTCTCTCTAGCTGGAAAAGCAAGAGTGAATAGTATTTCACCTGGATGGATTGATACACAAAACAAAATATATGGAGGTGCAAATGCTAATTAGCATTTAGTAAAAAGAGTGGGGAAAGTTGAAGATATAGGACATGCTGTTTTGTTTTTATGCAGTGATGAGGCATGCTTTATTACTGGAGAAAATTTATGTATTGATGGTGGAATGAGTAAATTAATGATTTATCATGATGATCATAGTTGGAAATTAGATGATTGAAATAGAACATTTAAATATGTTCTATTTTTTTGACTTAATTTTAAGAATCAGGGAAAGATAAAAAAGAGGTGATGTGTATGATTAATTATAGGAAATTACTGATGGGCGTTTTGTCTTTATCTGCTTTTATGTATATCTTAAATAAGAAAAACAATCAATCTTTTCAAATGAATGAGACAAATGACTATCATCAAAATGAAAGAAAGCAATATGAAAAAAACAGTAAAGGCATTTATTATGCCAGTGGAAATTACGAAGCTTTTGTTAAAACAAAGAAACCTGAAGGCGTTGAAAATAAACAAGCCTATCTCATTGGAAGTGGCCTTGCAAGTTTAGCTGCTGCTTGTTTTTTAGTAAGAGATGCTAAAATGCCAGAAAAGAATATTCATATATTAGAAGCTCATGATTTAGCTGGCGGTGCTTGTGATGGTATTTTAGATGCAAGTAAAGGATATATCATGAGAGGTGGTAGAGAGATGGAAAACCACTTTGAATGTTTATGGGATTTATTTAGAAGTATTCCTTCATTAGAAATTAAAGATGCCAGTGTATTAGATGAATTTTATTGGTTAAATAAAGAAGATCCTAATTATTCATTATGTCGAGCAACAGTGAATAGAGGACAAGATGCTCATCATGATGGTAAGTTTGGATTAAGTCTAAAAGGATGTAAGGAAATTATGAAATTGTTTATGACTAAAGATGAAGATCTTTATGATAAAACAATTGAAGATATTTTTGATGATGAAGTATTTGACTCTCCATTTTGGATGTATTGGCGTACAATGTTTGCCTTTGAAAACTGGCATAGTGCTTTAGAAATGAAACTTTATTTTCAAAGATTTATTCATCATATTGCTGGACTTCCTGATTTTAGTGCTTTAAAGTTTACCCGTCATAATCAATATGAGTCGTTGATTTTACCAATGAAAAAATATCTTGAAGATGCTGGCGTAGATTTCAAATTTAATCATGAAGTCACAAATGTTATATTTGATATTCAAGAAAATCAAAAACGAGCAAAAGAAATCAAATGTAAGGTAAAAGGAAAGGATAAAACAATTGTTTTATCACAGGATGATTATGTTTTTATTACAAATGGAAGTTGTGTTGATGGAACAATTTATGGTGGTCAAGATCATGCTCCAAGTTATGATGTAGATGTCAAAAAAAGTGGTAGCTTTGATTTATGGAAGAAAATTGCTAAACAAGATCCATCATTTGGTCATCCTGAAAAGTTTTGTGGTGATATTTCTAAAACAAATTGGGAATCAGCAACAATTACAATTTTAGATGATAAAATTATTCCTTATATTACAAGAATCTGTAAACGTGATGTACAAACAGGTAAAGTTGTTACTGGTGGGATTGTGAGTATTGAAGATTCATCTTGGCTTTTAAGTTGGACGATTCATCGTCAAGGACAATTTAAAAAACAAGAGCCAAACAAAACCTGTATCTGGGTTTATGGTTTATTTAGTGATGCTATTGGGGATTATGTTCAAAAGCCAATGAAAGATTGTACTGGTAAGGAAATTACGATGGAATGGTTGTATCATTTAGGTGTTCCTGAACAATATATTGAAGAATATGCAACCAATAGTGCTCGCTGTGTACCAACAATGATGCCTTATATTACTGCTTTCTTTATGCCTAGAAGTGCAGGAGATCGTCCCGATGTCATTGTTGATGATGCTTTAAATTTTGCTTTTTTAGGACAATTTGCGCAAACACCAAGAGATACTATTTTTACTACCGAGTATTCTGTTAGAACAGCAATGGAAGCTGTCTATGGTTTGTTTCAAATTGACCGTGCTGTACCCGAAGTTTGGCCTAGTGTCTACGATATAAGAGAATTACTAGATAGTTCTGTGGTATTAATGGATGGAAAGTCACCTTTAGAAGTTGATTTAGGTCTTTTCAACATATTAAAAAAACCGCTTATTGCTTTGATTAAAGAAACGGTAATTGAAAAACTGTTATATGATCATCGTATTTTAAAAGATGGGATGAGATGATACAAAAAAGAACACTCAAAATGAGCGTTCTTTTTGCCATTTTATAAGGGTATCACTCATATATTGATAGACAAGATGGTGATCATTTTCATTGAGTATTTCATGACGCATGTTGTCGAATAAATAAGATGTGACGTTTTGATAACCTTTTTCTTTCATGTAATAAACGGCTTCATTAAATCTTTTTTCATTTGTGATACAAGGGTCTTCTTTTCCGGCAATAAACAAAATAGGTAAAGATGGATTGTTTAAAGACCAGTTTTTAGAATGATAGGTTTTTCTAACTAATTTGAATAAAGTTTCAAAACCATTAGCACTAAAAGTAAAAAAACATAAAGGATTATTGTTGTATTGACTGACTACTTGTTTGTCGCTACATATCCAACTGTTGGGAACGTTTGAATCAAATTTTTTATTAAAGGATTGAAAACTTAATTTTTGAATCAATTGCGGACGATAATGATCACCTTTAATCAAGGAATAAAGATGACTCATAAAAATGCCAGTACCAGCAAGAGGATTATCACTAGGACTACCACAAACTATAAGTCCATCAATGTCATGGTCATATTGTTGAATATAACAGCGGACTACTAAAGATCCCATGCTATGACCGAAAAGATAAAGAGGAAGGTGAGGATAAAGTTGTTTGATCATAAGTGTCACTTGGTGTAGATCTTCAACAATACCAACACTACCATCTTGATAAAGTAACCTAAATCATCTCTATTTTTAACACTTTTACCATGACCGCGATGATCATGGATAACACATAAATAACCTTGATGAGCTAACTCGTTCATAAAGTCTAAATATCTTTCTTTATGTTCACACATTCCGTGAGAAATTTGAATAATGGCTTGAGGATGGTCATGACTTACTATCATGCCATCTAGAACCAAGCCATCATGATTTGATTTAATTTGAAAGTTTTTTTTCATTTTTATCACCTGTTTCGATTATACATAATCAAGATGAATATAAGAAGTAAATGCATATAGATTGTTAACTTGATTTATTTTTATTAAAATAACGTAAAAAATAGTGTATTTTGTATAAAAATTTATTATAATAATGAAGCATTCTGCAAAAAAATAAGTTACCAATCTTATTTTTTGTATTTTTGATGTAGTAGGGAGAGATTTATAGAATGATTCAATTTTTTAAGAAAAATATTGAACCAAATAAAAAGCTAAGACTTGCAGAAACGATTGTGCTGGTTTTACTTGCTATTTGTTCAATTGTTTCAATTTGTTATGGTCTTTTTGAAATCCATAGTGATGTTGGACATATTCAATATCTTCAAAGTGTACAGATGCAAAGAGATCAAGATGATGAAGATTATGATTCAGATAACACGGTATGTGAAGTGACATATAGAAAAGGTGATGAAAAGTTAGTTGTTTCTTATTCATATGAAGAATATGTTAAATTAAAAAATACATCAATCAAATCATATGAATATCAAACTGATAAGGGAAAAAAACTTTATTTTGACCATAAAGGTGTTAACCATCAAGAGGCTCAACATACATATAAAGAAGTTATGGCTGAAAAGACATTACCTATTTTTAACTTAGCAAGTTCGTCTTTTATTTTACTTTTATCAGTAGTTATCATGATGTTATTTTCTAGACAGTTTACAACTTATGAAAAATCATGGTTTATGACAATCATGGTTTTAGCTACGATTTTTTCAGTATTATTTCCAGAAGAGAGTGCAAATGGTGTAAATGGTATTCTTATCATGTTACTTTATTTGCTTGATACTTTCTTAAATATATTATGTGAGTTATTGATATCAAAACAATCTCGATATAATTTCTTGATTTCAGTATTAGTAGAAATTGTTGAAATTGTAATAAGTATTGTACTGATGTATCGTTTTGCTACGATGGTAGTAACATTATTCTTCTGGTTACCAATTGATATTATCAGTTATATTAACTGGTCTAAACATCGTGATGATGAAGAAGACGAGTTAACAATGGTCAGAAAATTAAAAGGTTACCAAGAAGTTCTTGTTATTATTGGAATTATTGTTTGGACAGTTGTTGTTGGTTACTTTATTAGTGGTTTAGATATCGCAACTGATTTTTATCATAATAAAACATTAGAAACATTTATTGTTTATATTGATGCTTGTGCTTCAGCAGTAGGTATTGCTAATGGATTATTTATTTTCTTTAGATTAAGAGAACAATGGATAGCATGGTATATTTGTGCTTTTCTTGAAGCGGTTATTAATGTTTTATCAGGACAATATGTTTTATTGATTTTAAAAATTGGTTACTTTACGAATACTACATATGGCTATATTAAATGGAGTAAATATATTAAAGAACATCAACAAAAAGAAAAAGTATCTTTATTTTAATTTGCAGTGACTTGAGAATAATGATATAAACTGTTACAATATAGCGTGTAAATTATTAAATAAAAAATAGGAGAGAGAATTATGGCAATTAGTGCAGGAGATTTTAGAACAGGATTAACTTTAATCGTTGATGGTGATCCTTGCCAAGTATTAGATTTTCAACATGTAAAACCTGGTAAAGGTGCAGCTATCTTAAAAACAAAAATGAGAAACTTAAAAACTGGAGCTATTCAAGAAAGAAACTTCAATGCTTCAACTAAATTTGATCAAGCTAATATTTCTAAAAAAGCAGCTCAATTTTCTTATGAAGCTGATTCAACATATTATTTTATGGATATGGAAACATATGATACATATGAATTAACTGAAGAACAAGTAGGATTTAATAAATATTTCATCGTTGAGGGTTCAGAAGTTTACTTAATGTTCTTTGAAGGATTATTATTATCAGTATCCGTTTCAGAAAAAGTTGAATTAACTGTAGTAGAAACTGATCCAGCTATCAAAGGAGCACCATCTAACCAAACTAAAGATGCTGTTACAGATACAGGTTTAACACTTAGAGTTCCTCAATTTATTGAACAAGGTGAAAAAATTGTAGTCTTTTCAGCTGATGGAAAATATGCAGGAAGAGCTTAATCAAGCTCTTTTTTATCATGAAAAATAAAGTTGTTTTGATTACTGGTGGTGCTCAGGGAATTGGAAAAGCCATTGCTTTAGAACTAGCTAAAAATCATTATGATATCGTTATTAATTATCTTACTTCAAAAAATGGAGCTTTAGCTTTAAAAGAACAGATTATCAAGGACTATGGTGTCAAATGTCTTATATTACAATGTGATGTTTCTAAAGAAAAAGATGTTGATCAAATGGTATCAATGATTGAAGAAAAATTAGATGGCGTTGATATTTTGATTAATAATGCAGCTATTGATTTATCAAATTTGTTTCATTTAAAAAATGCTGATGAATTTAGAAAAACATTAGATGTCAATGTAATAGGTGCTTATAATTGTGCCAAACGTGTTTATCGAAAGATGTTAGAAAAAGAATATGGTAGAATTATTAATATTTCTTCTACAAATGGTATTAATACTTATTATCCAATGTGTATTGATTACGATGCTTCTAAAGCAGCTTTAATTTCATTGACTCATAATTTGGCTTTTGAATTTGCCCCATATATTCATGTTAATTGTATTGCTCCTGGGTTTATAGGTACAGAAAATGAACTAGCGGGATATGATGAAGAGTTCTTGAAAGAAGAACAAGAAAAAATCATGGTTGAAAGATATGGAAAACCAGAAGAAGTAGCTTATCTTGTTAAATTCTTAATAAGCGATGAAGCAAATTATATTAATAATACAGTTATAAGAATTGATGGTGGACAAAAGGGAAGTGTATAAAAAAGAGATTTCAAAATGAAATCTCTTTATTTATTTTCTTTTTTCATATTAGTGAGTGCAAGTAAAATTGAAAGTTTACCATATTCAAGTGAAAGACCACCTTGCATATATAATGTATAAGGTTCAATTACCGGAGCATCAGCACTTAATTCAATGGTACTACCTTGAGTAAAACTACCACTTGCCATGACTTCATCAAAAGGATATCCAGGCATAGGAGCTGGTAAAACATGGACAAAAGAATCAATAGGACTTGATGATTGAATACCTTGAGTAAAATCAACAAGTTTTTCTTTTGTTCCTAATTCTAAAGTTTGAATGATATCTGTTCGTTGTTCGTTATAACGAGGTGATACATTTTTATAGCCCAATTTTTCTAGCATATAAGATGTAAAAATAGCAGTTTTTAATGCGTTTTTAACAGCATTAGGTGCCATAAAGATGCCTTTAAAGAAAGCATTGTTTAAATTAAAGTTTGCACCTAAATCTTTAGCAATACCTGGGGCTGTTAATCTTTCAGCAACGGCATAAATAAGATCTTCATTACCGGCTACATATCCACCAGTAGGAGCAATACCACCACCTAAGTTTTTCATTAATGAGCCAACAACAATATCAGCGCCTATGTCACCAGGTTCTCTTTTTTCGACTAACTCACCATAACAATTATCTACCATGATAATAACATCTTGGTTTACTTTTCTAATTTTAGTAATAACATGTTCAATTTTATCAAGTGTTAATGATAAACGATGAGAATAACCTCGCGATCTTTGAATCTCTACTAATTTAACATTATTTTCTTTTAATCGTTCAACGATTTTATCTTCATCAAATTCATTATTAATTAAATCTATTTGTTCGTAGTGTACACCGTGAGCTTTTAATGACTGACTAGAATTACCACTTAAACCTATCATTTCTTGTAAAGAATCATATGGTTCACCAGTAATTGAAATCATGGTATCACCATGTTTTAATAATGCTGATAATGTAAGAAATAAAGCATTTGTTCCAGACATAATTTGAGGTCTAACTAAAGCGTCTTGACATCCTAGAATAGAAGCAAATATCTTTTCTAGTTTATTTCTTCCTTCATCATAGTTACCATAACCATTTATATCAGTAAAATCAGAGTAAGATACTTGATTTTCAATAAATGCTGATAAGATTTTATTTGAATTATGTAAACAGATTTCATCTACTTCTTTATAAATATCTTTTAATTGTTCATCTGATTGATGAGCTAATGTTAATAAATCTTTATCTATTTGTTCTAATATCATAAAACGAATTCACTCCTTTAAATATTCCATACATTATTATACATGAAAAACTGTTAAAAGTTTAATGTTTATTTACTTTTAAACTGGTGAATATAAATATCGATGAAAACTATTGACATAAAGTTAACTTTAAGACTTAAGATGGTTCCAGATGAAAGGAGATTATATAAATGTATAATAAATATTTAACATTAAATAATGGTATTAAAGTACCACAATTAGGATTAGGTACTTGGTTTATTGATGATAATCAAGTTGCTACATCAATTAAAGCTGCAACACAACTAGGATATCGTCATTTTGATACAGCTCAAGCTTATGGCAATGAAAGAGGAATCGGAGAAGGAATCCGTACTTGTGGTGTTGCTAGAGAAGATTTGTTTGTTGTAAGTAAGGTAGCTGCTGAACATAAAACATATCAAGAAGCAAAAGATAGTATTGATCAAACATTAGAAACAATGGGACTTGATTATTTGGATATGATGATTACTCATAGCCCTCAACCTTGGGATAAAGTTAATCAAAGTGACGATCGTTATTTTGAGGGTAATCAAGAAGCGTTGAGAGCATTAGAAGATGCTTATAAAGAAGGTAAATAAAAAGCAATTGGGGTATCTAATTTTCAAAAAGAAGATATTGAAAATATTTTAAAAGCATGCAAGATTAAACCAATGGTCAATCAAATTTTACTTCACATTAGTAATACTCCATTAGATTTAGTAGACTATTGTAAAGAACAAGGTATTGTTGTAGAAGCGTATTCACCAATTGGTCATGGAGAAATTCTTAAAAAAAAAGAAATTCAAACAATGGCTGATAAATATGGTGTTTCAGTAGCTCAATTATGTATTCGTTATACCCTACAGTTAGGTACTATTTCTTTACCTAAAACAGCTAATCCTCAACATATGAAATCAAATAGTGATGTTGATTTTATGATTAGTGATGAAGATATGGAAACATTGAAACATTTTAAACATATAGAAAACTATGGCGAAAGCAGTTCTTTTCCTGTCTATGGAGGAAAACTATAGGATGAGTAAACCTTATATTATTTGCCATATGATGATGTCAGTTGATGGGCGTGTTGATTGTGCTATGACATCAAAATTACCTGGAGTAGAAGATTATTATCAAACTTTAGATGAACTTAATTTACCTACTACTGTTAGTGGAAGGGTAACAGCTGAATTAGAAATGGCTAATCCTGGATTCTTTAAACCAAAAAATCAAGAAATATTTGGTAAAAGCGGCTTTTCAAAGAAAGTTGATGCTCAAGGATATGAAGTTATTTTAGATACAAAAGGAAAACTTTTGTGGCCAAATGCATCTTCAATGAAAAAGCCATATCTTATTATTACAAGTGAAAGAGTATCAAAAGAATATTTAGATTATCTTGATCAACAAAATATTTCATGGATCGTATGTGGTCATGAACATATTGATTTAAAACAAGCTTGTGATATTTTATCTCGTGAGTTTCATGTAGAAAGAATGGGAATTGTAGGTGATCCTGCTATTAATACTTCATTTTTAGACCAAGGTTTATTAGATGAAATTAGTTTATTAATTGGTTCAGGAATTGATGGTAGAAAAGAAATGCCTTCCGTATTTGATGGATTAAAGATAGATCATGATTTAATTCATTTAAAATTATTAGATGTTAATCAATTTGATAGCGACGCCATCTGGCTTCGTTATCAAGTATAGGAGATATATTTATATCTTCTTTTTTTATTGAGATGAACCTTGACATTATCCTTTATTATCATATAATTACCTATGGTAATTAACATGGGTAACTATATAGGAGGATACAATGAACAGCGAGAAAGTTAAACAAATGTTAGATTCATTTTATATGGCAAAACGAATATTAGATTTATTGCCTCAACTACCACAAGGTGTTTTACCATCTTACATTCGATATTTAGAAGCAATCATTGAATTAGAACAACAAAATAAAAAAGTAAAAATTTCAGATGTAAGTGATTATTTAAATTTACCTCGTCCGGGTGTGACAAGAACAATTCATACAATGGAAGAAAAAGGTTTTTTAAAGAAAATAGCCGCCAAACATGATGGTCGTATTACATACATTACAGTTACATCCAAAGGGCAATACATCTTTGAAAAATTTAATCAAGAATATTTTAGTGATTTAGCAAAAAGTTTAGATTTTTTAAATGAAAAGGATATTGATTGTACAATAAAAACAATCAATGAATTTTATAAAGTTATGAATGAAAGGGGGAGAAAATAATGAATCAACAATCAGATTTTACACAAGGGAGTATTTTAAAAAAATTGGTTTCATTTATGATGCCTATTTTAGGAGCATTGATATTACAGGCTGCTTATGGTGCAGTTGATTTATTAGTTGTTGGTCACTTTGGGACAACTGCTGGTCTTTCTGCAGTATCAACAGGAAGTCAGGTTTTAAATTTAGTTACTTTTGTGATTACCCAATTTGCGATGGGTTTAACAGTTTTAATTGCAAGATATATAGGTGAAAAGAAACATGGTGCTATTGGATCTTTAATTGGTGGATCAACTCTTGTTTTCACTGCTGTTTCATTTATTTTGTTCGTTGTTATGATTGTTTTTGCTCGACCTATCTCTACACTCATGCAAGCACCACACGAAGCAATTACACTTACATCTCATTACGTTCGTATATGTGGAGCAGGGATTTTCTTTATTGTTGCATATAATCTTTTATCTGCTATTTTTAGAGGATTAGGAGATAGTAAATCTCCTTTACTATTTGTTATGGTAGCCTGTCTTGTTAATGTGGTGGGTGACTTGTTTTTGGTTGCAGTTTTAAAATTAGATGCATCGGGAGCAGCCATGGCTACTGTGTTTGCCCAAGCAGTCAGTGTTGTTTTTGCATTGTTATTGTTATTTAAAAGAGACTTACCTTTTACAATTACGAAACATGATTTTAAAATGAATTCTCATTGTATAAGAGCGTTAAAAATAGGATTACCTTTAGCTTTACAAGAATGTTTAACTCAAATTTCATTTTTAGCATTATGCGCTTTTGTTAATAGACTTGGATTAGAAGCTTCATCAGGTTATGGTGTGGCTTGTAAAGTGGTTAATTTTGCAATGTTAGTACCTAGTTCACTTATGCAGTCAATGGCTTCTTTTGTTGGTCAAAACGTTGGCGCTGGAGATGAAAAAAGAGCAAAACAAGCGATGTTTACCGGTATAAAAATAGGTTTAGTTATTGGTTTTGTCGTCTTTATATTTGTTTTCTTTAAAGGAAATCTATTAACTGGAATCTTTACTAATGAACAGGTTGTTATTAATAAAGGATATGACTATCTAAAAGGATTTGCTTTAGAAACTATTGTTACAGCGATTTTATTTAGTATGGTCGGATATTTCAATGGTCATGATCAAACATTATGGGTGATGGTTCAAGGTTTAGTACAAACCTTATTAGTGCGTTTACCATTAGCTTATTATATGTCTATTCAACCACATGCAAGTCTTACTTATATTGGTTTAGCTGCTCCAATTGCAACAATAGCGGGTATTGTTTTAAATGTTATCTTTTATATTTATCTAAATAAAAAACTAAATTTACAAAATTCATAACTTTACAATACATGATAAAAAGTATAAAATGAATTTACCTATAGAGAGTGTGTAAGAGACAAGCTCAATGATCACACAGCAACCTGCAATATGTAAGGTGCTAAAGCTTGAATGATGGGAAATGAATATATGAATTTCAATCTCATCATAACGATGGGATTGTTTTTTTATCCTCTTTATAGATTTAAGGAGGAAAGAAAGATGAATAATATAGAAAAAGTATTAAAAGAATTTGAAGGGAAAAGAGTTTGGTTTTATCTTAAAGATGATGTTCAAGCAAGATTTAAAGATGAACTTTTAAAATTACATGGACGATGGTTAGATGGCTCATTGTTAACTAAGCAACATCATTTATCTCATTTTATAGCTGTTCATGAAGACTATTGTATTGCTTTTATATCAGCCTATATCTGGGCGCATCCTTTATCTAAACAAGACAATAAGATCATTAAAATAGATTATCAAAAATTAATGAATCATCAAAATGATTATCAAATTATTAATGATCAATCAAAATATATTATTCTAAATGAATAAAACTAACAGACAATATGTAAAAAACAAACGAAATCATTGAATCCCTTATGACTTTTAAATATGATTATAGTTTAATCAAAATAATTCTTGGTGATAGTCAATCTCGTATCTTATTTATTATTAAATGACTAGAAATGTAAATATATACTTATTCTTGCTAGTTATACAAATTTTTTATTGTATATAAAAATACTAATGATTTAGATCTTATGATTAAATACGGTTCTCGAGAAACGCAATCAAGGGGATAATCGCAGATTTTTAATCTATCATGTTGAATTATTAAAAAAGCATTATAGTAAACAATTGTATCAAGACTTTTATCAATGCTTCTATACGATTTTAAAACAAGGTAAAAAGAGAGAAATATATCGCGATGCGTGTGTTTATGTAAAAGGCATTGCTCAACTTAACTAAGGAAAAGAATTAGTTGAAAAACTGGTAACAGAATTACAAGATTCATCCTATGCTAAATGTTCTGCATTATTTGATGAGATAAATAAAACAATAAAATACCGTCTTAAATAAGACGGTATTTTATTATCTGCCCAACTATAATACAAGTAATCAATGATAGGAGGGCTTACGATGAAGACGATATATTTTACTTTAACTGGTACAGGATATTATTTTGGACATCAATTTTTAGAAAAAGGAATGAAAGTGATACTAGTTAAAGAACCGGATAATGACTATGATAAAGAAGCCATTCAAGTAAAAATTGAAGGACTAGGGAAAATTGGTTATGTTGCAAATAGTCCAAGTACTGTTTTAGGGGAAACAATGTCAGCAGGGCGTATCTATGATAAAATAAGTGATCACGTTGAAGCTAAAGTATTGATTGTGACTGATAGAGGCATTATTTGTGAATTAAATTGTGAATAAGTGAATAATAAGTGAACAATGTGAATAACCGTCTGTATTAATAATATGGACGGTTATTCATTTAAAAAATGATTTTGTAAGAATTCTTTAAAACGATTTATTTGTTGTTGATTACCAGATATTTGAATTTGTCCACCAAAACCAATAATCCATGAATAAAAAGTGCTATTGATAATATGATTAACTTGCACACGATATAATTGATTGTTGATTTGAGTAGGGTGAATGTTTTTACCAAATTTATCAATCATATTTGAATAAACAGCAGGAGTAAAATCTAATTCTATCGGTTCTAAATGTCCTTCTCCATACATATAAGACATATGATTTATTTTTTCTTGGAAAGATTGTAGTTGAAAAGCATTGAATGAAACTGTGCTGTCTTTGACTATTTCTACATTTTTAACATAATCTAATCGATATTGAATGCAGTCATTGGGATTTTTAGCGCCTTGACAAAGTAAATAATATTCATTATTAGAGAAAATAGTATCAATTGGAGCGAGTTCGGTTTCTTTAAAAGGTTGTGCTGTATTTAAAGAAGGTTTGCAATATTGAAAACGTATCTTCTTTTTTTCGTGTATTGCTTTAACTATCATTTCTAATTCATTGTAGAAAACACTAGCATCTTCGTTTTTAACGACGTGTAAATTTAAGTTTTTACGAAAATAGGCTTGATAGTGAATACTGAACATATCTTGTATTCTTTTTTGATAATTTTCTTTAGTTTGTAAAGTGAAAAAATGAGAACTGTATACTAAATCTAAGATGGCCTTTGCTTCCATGATATCTAAACTTGTATTAACATAGTAAAAGTAAATATTTCTTCCTTCTTTATAAGAGACAATCACATCATCATGATAATATTGGTTATAGTTTTCTACAAATTTTTTGATGATCCGATAATCAATTTGAAAATCTTGGTCTAACTCATATATCTTTTCTTGAATATCTTTGACAGTTAAGGGGTGTTTTTCATCACTATATTTAATAATAATGTCAATAACTGCAATAAATTTAATATAAGAATCACTATTTTTATTTCTTTGCATTGCTTGTCCTCCTTTTTCTTTATACTACAATACTAAGAAATAAAAAACAATAATACCACCTTATATAAGATGGTATTGAAATGAGGGGATGAATATAATGATGTTGAAACAAAGGAGGAATAACAATGATATTTAAACGATTGATTAAACGATTTCAACATCGTCATATAAAAGAAATTATTTTAGTAGATAGTGAAAATGTGGGATATGAAATAGCAAAAAACATTCCTAAAACAACTTTAGTTTATATGTTTGTAAGTGATATTTATGTAAAAGATAAACTTATTGAATATACTCAATACAAAAATATAAAAATCATTGATATTTCTTCTATTAGAAGTCGTTTTTATACGAAGAATGCTATGGATTTTTGTTTAATGGCTAAATTGACAGAAACTGTTACTTGCTTTTCTAACAAAGTAAAAATTGTTGTATGCTCAAAAGATAAGGGCTATGATCCAGGTATCTATTTTTTAAAAGAACGTTATCAAGATATGGATATTTTAAGATATCCAGGTTCGCTTTATTTTTATTATTGTGATTTAAACGCTGATTTAGTAAAAATATTACAAAATACAACACATGAAGTGAGGGAACTTGTTTCTAGAAACAGTAATATGGAAACCCTCAAGATGCTTTTGCCTAAATCGCAAAGAAAAATATTTATTATAGAAGAATATACGAATCTTGTTGGTATGGTTAAAACCTATGTTGAATTAGATGTTTATACAATGCAATATGAAGTGCATTATTCAGGTAATCTTGTTTTGTCGACGAAGAGTAGGGACGAAGCATTTGAAGGTTTTTATCATTATCAAGAAAAATTACACCATATCTATGATAAATATCAAACGCATGAAAAATTTAAAAAATCTAATGAATTACAAATAAGACAATATATTGAAGAAGCTGATTTAAAGAAGTTACCGTTAGAACAATGTTTAATTAAACATTTAGGTGCAACTATAGGTCACCAAAAGTATGTGCAGTATAATCAAATAAGATGTTAAAAAAGCAGGAATTAACCTGCTTTGTCTTTCTTTTCTTTTGGTAATATCCAACTTAATATCAATGATACAACAAAGACCCCAGCAACAGCATTACCATTAAAGATATCACCGATTTCATGAGGAAATGCTGAAAAGAAGTTACCAGATGTTTGTGTTAATCCAACACCAATACAAAAGGCAAGAGAAATAATAATCATAGTGCGATCATCAAATTCAAGTGCTTTTAACATTTTAATTCCTTCAAACATAATTGATCCAAACATCATTACAGTACAACCACCCAATACTGCTTGTGGTAGCGAATTAAAGAAGGCACCTAATGGTGGGAAAAGAGATGCTAAAATTAAAATAAGCGCACCCATTAAAATTGTAAAACGATTGATAACACCGGTCATTGTTACTAAACCTACATTTTGACTGAATGATGTTAAGGGAATACAGCCAAAACATCCAGAAATCGTGCTTGAAAAACCATCAACAGCTAAAGAACCTTGTAGTTCTTCCGTTTTAATATCACGATTTAAGGCACCCGTACAAACGGCAGTTGTTGCACCCGTTGTTTCGGCTGCTGAAACTAAAAAAACAATGGCAATAGTTAAAAAGGCACCTAAATTAAATACTGGTGGGTGTTTTGTAAAGAAAGCCAGCTTAGGAATACTAAAATAACCAACTTGAGATATTGTTTTATTGATATTACTAAAATTAATAAGTGGAGCAATATTCATAACTGTAAAAATAATTGATAAAATATAACCACTTACTAAACCAACTAAGATGTTTAAATTTTTATATACACCTTTTAATTTATATCTTGAAATAAGACATACAATCATTGTAAAAAAACCAATGACAATATGATACCAAGCCCCAAAATCTTTAGCACCATTACCACCACCCCAGGAATTCATACCAACAGATAGTAATGATAAACCGATTGCTACAACAACACATCCTGAAACAACTGGAGTTAAAAATCTTTTCCAGTATTTGGCGCTAAGACCTACGAAGCCTTCAAAGATACCACCTAAGATAACGGCACCAATCATTCCTTCATAACCTAATTTAGAGTTTGTGCAAATAACAAGCAGACTACCTAAAAAAGTAAAACTTACTCCCATAACAATAGGAAGTTTAGATCCAATTTTCCAAACTGGATAAAGTTGCATAATTGTACCAATTCCAGCGACAAACATGGCGCATTGTAAAATTTGGGTGATTTCTGCACCTGTTAAATGTTGTCCGGTATTTCTTGTGATGGCTGCGCCACAAACAATTAATACAGGAGCTAAGTTTGAAACAAACATGGCTAAAACATGTTGTAACCCAAAAGGAATAGCTTTGCTTAAAGGAACTTTACCATTTAGCTTATAAATATTTTCTACGTGAGTAGAAGTAATCATTGTTTCTTTATTTTCCATATTCTCTCCTTATCGATAGGATTATAGCATACTTTTATTTTATAAATAAAGAAGATTATTTCGTCATTTGATATGATAGTCTAAGCCATCAAAACTTAAAATGGAAAAGTGTAGATAATAATGGATATAAATGATTTTCTTCTTTTTGTTTTTTAAAGTTAACTGATATTGATTAGTATCAATAATTTTATATGATTCTATTTTACCTAATAATTTTTCAACGATTTTAAGGTAGTCCTGTAAATTATCTTGTTTAGCTAATAGATAATCTACTTTGTTATCGAATATATAATGAAAATAGGGTGTTTTCTTTTGATAAATAAAGTAATCCGAGGTATCAATAAGGTCATAATCTTTATTTTTCAATACAATACAATTTACGTAGGACTTTGTAAAATATAGATAATTTGTTTGTTTAAATTGTATATAGAAAAAACCAGAAAGAATAATAGATATAATAAGACTTGAACAAAGAATTCGAGTATAGTGTTTTTTTACAAAAGGGAAAAGATAACTTAGGATAATAACAAAATAAAAGATGAAGACATTAAAATTGAAGATTGTTAGATAATGCCTTTTGTAAAAGGCGTAAATAAAAAAAGGCAAATAAACAATAAGAATAATATTGCCGTATTTATCATGAAGATAACAATATAAATCATCAAAAATGCTTCTTCTAAAAACCCATCTTCTTCTATATCTGTCTTTCATAAAAACACCCTCCTTAATCAAATTTTATAATGATTATAAAGAGGGTGTCAATGTCATGAGTTATAGTATATCAATGTAATCGCCAGCTAAAGCTTTGTTGATACTGCGTACGGCACAAAATTTACCACACATACTGCATGTATCACTGTGGTCTTCTTCTGGTAAACGACTATCTCGAATTGCTTTAGCGGTTTGTGGATCCAAAGCGCAGGCAAACTGTGCATTCCAGTCTAATTTTTGACGAGCAGTTGCCATTTTATCATCTTGATCTCTGGCTCCAGGAATCCCTTTAGCAATATCAGCTGCATGTGCTGCAATTTTTGAAGCAATGATTCCTTGTTTTGTGTCTTCAAGATTTGGCAAGGCTAGATGTTCGGCAGGAGTGACATAACATAAAAAGGCTGCACCACTCATTGCTGCTACTGCACCACCAATGGCTGCTGTAATATGATCATAGCCAGGAGCAATATCAGTAACAAGTGGTCCTAAAACATAGAAAGGTGCTCCCATACAAATGGTTTGTTGAATTTTCATGTTTGCAGCAATTTGATCTAATGGCATATGTCCTGGACCTTCAACCATGACTTGTACGTTATGATCCCAAGCTCTTTTTGTTAGTTCTCCTAAACGAACAAGTTCTTCTATTTGACATACATCACTGGCATCAGCTAAGCAACCTGGACGGCAAGCATCGCCCAAAGATATTGTAACATCATATTCTTCACAAATATCAAGAATTTCATCATAGTATTCATAAAAAGGATTCTCATTTCCTGTCATTGACATCCAAGCAAAAACAAGACTGCCTCCACGAGAAACAATATTCATTTTTCTTTTATGCTTTTTAATTTGTTCGATTGTTTTTTTAGTAATTCCACAATGAACAGTAACAAAGTCTACGCCATCTTGAGCATGCAAACGAATAACATCAATGAAATCTTTTGCTGTTAAAGTAGCTAAATCTCTTTGATAATGAATAACGCTATCATAAACTGGAACAGTACCAATCATAGCTGGGCATTCATTAACTAGTTTTTGTCTGAATGGTTGTGTATTTCCATGACTTGATAAATCCATGATGGCTTCTGCTCCCATATTAACGGCACTCATTACTTTTTCCATTTCAAGATCATAATCTTTACAATCTTTTGATATTCCTAAGTTAACATTAATTTTAGTTTTTAACATACTACCAATCCCTTCTGGATTAAGGCAATGATGCTTTTTATTGGCTGGAATGGCAATTTTTCCTTCAGAGACAAGTTGCATAATTTGTTCAACAGGTCTTTTTTCTTTTTTTGCGACAGCTTCTATTTCTGGAGTGATTATTCCTTTTCTCGCAGCATCCATTTGGGTTGTATATTTTTCCATTTTATCCTCCTTCTTCATGTAAACAAAAAGCAAGGCTACCAAAAGATAACCTTGCAAAACATTTTTGTTTGATCCCTCCGTTGGCATTATCCAAATCAGGTTATGGGTCGAAGTGAGATTACACTTCCTCTCAGCTAACATCTCGTTGGCTCCCCCTTGATATTTACATGTTTTCTATATTTTATCATGTGTTCTTTGGTTAATCAATTTATTATCGATGATATTATTTTTTTGTTATGGAAATACCTATTATTAACAAAAAGAAACGGTTTACATTTTAGCTTTTTAAAGATAAAATTATAATGGTGATGTGGAATGGAATTTGAAGAATTGTTTACGAAATTAAAGATGGATCCTAAACACTTAATTGAGACATTAGTGTGTGCAAAAGATCAAAGCGTTATTCTTTTTAAGAATACAAAAAGTGAAATTATTTATGTTAATGAACAGTTTTATAAAAAACACCCTCAATTTACTGATTGTCGAGATGATGTTATTGGAAAAACTGATTTTGATTTATTTCCTGGATCGGATCATGCAAAACAAGCATATGAAGACGAACAAAAAGTCATGCAAACAGGAAAGTCAATTAATTTAATTGAGACTGAGGGTAAAGATAGTCAAGGTAGAACAATGATTGCTCATACTAGAAAATATCCTTTAAAGGACGCTAATGGAAAAGTGGTAGGGGTTTTTGTTATTACCGAAGATATGACAAGTGATGTTGCTACTCTTAGAGAAAATCAGGAAAAAGCAAAGATTTTAACACAACTTAATATTGAGTTATCTCAAGAAAATGCAACGGACACTTTAAGTAAATTATATAATCGTCGTTTTATTCATGCTGAACTTGATCGTTTACAAGATGAATATGTCTCAAAAGGAACGCCATATTCTCTTATTTTAATGGATTTAGATCATTTTAAAAGTATTAATGATACATATGGACATAGTATAGGTGATGAAGTCATCCGCTATATAGGAAGTGTTTTAAATAATATTAAAAGACAGCGTTATCCTTCAATGGAAGGATGTCGTTATGGTGGTGATGAATTTTTAGTTATTCTACCTGCTTATGAAAAAGCAGGGGCTGTATCTATTGCTAAAGATATAAAAGAAGCGTTCGATAATTCGAAATTACATGTTGGAAAATTAAATCAAAAAATATCTGTTAGTATGGGTGTAGCGGGAATTAAAGATGATGAAACGATAGAAGTGGTATTGAATCGTTGTGATCAGCGCTTATATCACGCTAAAAACTCAGGAAGAAACCAAATAGGAGTATAAAAATGAATTATTTAGTCTTAGATGTTGGGGGTAGTTCAATCAAATATGCCCTGATAGATGAAAAATTGAATATTAAAAATAAAAACAGTGTGCCTACACCAATGGATACACTTGATCATTTTATTGAAACAATTGGTCAAATATATGACCAATACAAAGATCAAATAAAAGGAATGGCGTTAAGTATGCCTGGTGTTATTGATCCTCAAAGAGGTTATCAATATACAGGGGGTTCTTTACGATATATTGATAAATTAGAGACAGTTAAAGTTTTACAAAAAAGATGTCCTATTCAAATAACAATTGGAAATGATGCAAAATGTGCTGCTAATGCAGAAATTGGTTATGGTAATTTGCAAGATATTCAAGATGGTGCAGTTGTTATTTTAGGTACAGGAATAGGTGGTTGTTTAATTAAAGATCATCAAGTTCATACTGGACGCCATTTTAGTGCAGGAGAGTTTTCGTTTATCAAGACGAATGCAACTGATCCTTTAACATGGAATTGGGCTTGGTCTACACGTAATGGCATTCAAGGACTGTTAGAAAGAGTACAGGAGAGTTTACATACTGATGAACATTTAACAGGTATTGAAATTTTTGAAAAAGCAAACCAAGGCGATGAAAAGGTCATTGCTGGTATTGATGCTTTTGCAAAAGAAGTAGCTACACAAATTTATAATGTGCATATTATTTTCGATTGTGAGAAAGTAGCGATTGGTGGCGGAATTAGTGCACAACCATTACTCATTGATTTGATTCAAAAAAATTTAAATAATATTTTTGACCATTTAGGATTTGATATTGCGCGTCCTGAAATTGTTCCATGTCATTTTAGAAATGATGCTAATTTAATAGGTGCTTTATATCAACATCTACAAACATTTAAATAAATGACTCTGTGAGTCATTTTTCTTTATAATATTTTTTAATTGGTTTTAAATAATGAATGAAAGGGAAAGAGTAACCATGATATGTCAAGCAACGATGGATGATTTAGATGAGATTTATCATCTTATCTGTTTATTAGAAAATAAAAAAATGAATAAAGAACATTTTAAAAAATGTTATCAAGAAGGACTGGAAAATAGTGATGTACTCTTCTTGGTTGAAAAAAATGAAAAAATAGAAGGATTTATAAGTTTTTATATTCATCATTATCTCCATCATCATCATGATACTGGAGAAATTGTTGAACTAGTTGTTTTACCTGATCAAAGGAATAAAAAAATAGGACATCATTTAATTGAAGCCATTATTCAATATGCAAAAAGTAGAAATCTTGAACAAATTGATTTATCAACTTCAACATATCGTCATGATGCACATCGTTTTTATGAGAACCATCATTTTGAAAAATCACATTATAACTATACATTAGATATTAAATAGATGTATTTTGTTACAGCGAAAGTAACAAAATTTTACAATGACCTGTGATATAGTATTTTTAATTTATAAAGATGGACATAGATTATATATGGAGTGATTGAAATTGAACTTTAATAAAAGAAAATGTAACTTGATAAAATTTGTTGTCTTTTTTTCTTTGATTGCTGTAATAACACTTAATACTACATTTGCTAGTGAAAGTGATAAAATGACGCAAGCTGAAAGAGAATTGTCGTCATTGACTCAAATTACCGAAGATGACATTAATCAAAAAATGTCACAATTTTCAAAATACTACATAGAAAATGAAAAGAAAACCGCAGCTGTTATGAATGAAATCAACGATGATTTTATCAATGAACATTCTTATTATCAATATCAGCTTTCTAATAAAAGTTATGAACAAATAAAAAAAGAATGTAGAGTGATACCAGATCCAACAATGAATACTATTTATGCAAAAGATTATTCATTACCTACTTATAGTTATCATCATGAAAAAATTTCAAAAAAACAACTTACTAAAAAAATAATTTATGATACACCAATATATAATACACAGCTTACTCATAACTATTGGAAAGAAGCTTATAGTGCTTATAAAACTTATAGTCAATATGATGAAAAGTCAGGACTTAATGATAATGAAATATTTAAAAATTACTTTTCTCAATTTTTAAATTCATTAAAAAATAAAGATGAGTTTTTTGAAACTTCTATAAAATCACATGTCGATAATATCTATTATCGAGTGAATGGACAAACAAAAGAAGAAACAACTCAAGAAGCATTTGAAAATTATAAAAATGACTTATTAACACAAAGCAAAGCACAAGCGTTGTTGGATGAATACAATGAAAAATGTAAGGTATATAAACACAATTATTTATCACAAGTAGGTTATGAAAAGTATTTAAGATCAATTAATAATACAAAAGATACTTGGAAATTTAGTGAATATTGTCGTCTTGCTAGAAAAGGACTACTAGCAGGTATTCCAGAATATCCTACAAAACCTCATCATTATACTCAGTTGAAAACACAGGCAAACAAGATATTAGATGAACAAGATATTAGATGAAGTAGAATGGCACCAACAAATAACGTATACTTTATGTCAAAGTGAAACACCACAAATGATAACTTCATTAAATGCGTTTAAAACGCCCAAAGATAAAATATTATCTTGGACATATACAACATTAGATTCATTATATAAAAAAGATATCTCATTTAATGAGCCTGTTTTGACAACTGAAAATAAAAATACATATAATGATATTTTAGAAATTGATTATGATAGTCAATTTGTTGATCAAAGAAATACCATTATTAATTCATTGAAGAGTAAACTTGCTGAAAAATATAAATTAAAAGATTTTGGTGATAAGATTAGTGAAAATGCTCAATCTAAGTTAGGGTGTCGTTATTATTGGGGAGCGACAGGCGAAGATATGTTTGATTGCTCAGGTCTTGTTTATTGGGTTATGAATCATAGTGGTATTAAAATTGATCGTTTAACAGCAAATGGATATGCCTCTTTAGGTACAAAAATTAGAGATATTGATGATATGATTCCAGGTGATGTTATTGCTTTGGGTAATGAACAAAGTTATGGACATATTGGTATTTATATAGGAAATAGTAAAGTAGTAGAAGCAATGGGTGAAGGTGAAACTTGTAAAGGTAATCATCCTCAACACGTTGTCAAGATAACAGATTTAACTCATTTTATACATGAAGATAAAAAATATGAAATAAGAAGATTATTTTAAATAATCTTTTATAACAAAACGAAAATTCAACAAATTATTTTTGATTTGTTGAATTTTTTTTATTTATCGTTTAAATTATTAGGTGATGGTTATTCTTGAACGAGAATAACGGAAGGAGCACTATGAAGGATTCATTTCAAAGAGAAATAGATTATTTACGCATATCGATTACCGATCGTTGTTATTATCAATGTTCATACTGCAAAGTTGATTACCCATCTCATTTATCTCATCATGATATTTTAAGTTATGAAGATCTCATTAAGATTGTTAAGGCGGCTATTAAAGTTGGAATTACTAAATTTAAAATTACTGGTGGTGAACCGACACAAAGAAAAGGGTATCTTTATTTAATTTCCTCTTTGAAAAAAATAAAGGGTGTTCAATCAGTAACTTTAACTACAAATGGTTCTCTTTTTACTAAACAAGATTTAAATTATTTAAAAAACATAGATATTGATGCTATTAATTTTTCACTTGATACACTAGATGAAAATGAGTATTTTTTGCTAACAAAACAGGATTGTCTTCAAAAAGTCCTTGATAACATTCTTTATGCTTATCATATTCAAATACCTGTTAAAATTAATTGTGTTGTAGATGATACATTTCATCTTAAAAGATTACAATCGCTATTATCTTTTGTTAAAGATAAAGATATTTGTTTAAGATTTATTGAAATGATGCCGTTAAATCAAGAAAAGAGAACAAATCATTACCAACAAATAATAGATTATTGTCATCATTTTCAATACCATGTAGTGAACCAACAATTAGGTAATGGACCTGCTTATTACATTAAACTTCAAGGATATCTAGGTTACATTGGCTTTATTGATGCCCTCAACCATAAATTTTGTTTCAACTGTAATCGTATGCGACTTACAAGTACAGGTCAACTTAAGCCATGCTTATTTTATAACAACACTATCGATTTGAAAGGCTTTGTTGATAATGAAGAAGAATTAATTAGACAATTTAAAAAAGCAATTAATTTAAAGCCTAAAGAACATCATTTTGAAGAGGGTAAAAGTTTAACAAAAATGAATGAAATAGGAGGTTAATATGGAATTTAGTCATTTTGATAGTCAAGGAAATGCAGTCATGGTAGATGTTTCACCTAAACAAGTTACATCACGTCAAGCATTAGCTTGTGGACAAATTAGAGTTAATCAGGACATTATTGATAAAATTGAAAACAATTCAATGAGTAAAGGGGATGTTTTGTCAGTTGCTCGTATAGCAGGAATTATGGGCGTAAAAAAAACAAGTGACCTTATTCCTTTGTGTCATCCTTTAATGATTAATAAAGTATCAATAGATTTTCATATTTATCATCAAAGTCAGACTATTGAAGCAATGTGTTTAGTGGCATGTGAGGGTAAAACCGGTGTCGAAATGGAAGCTCTTCATGGTGTCAGTGTCGCTTTGCTTACTATTTATGATATGTGTAAAGCCGTAAGCAAAGATATGGAAATACAAGATATTCATCTTGTAAGCAAAAGTGGTGGAAAGAGTGGTGATTATCATTGGAAAAACAAGTAATGGCTTTATGTGTTTCTAAAAAGAAGGGAACTGCAAAAATACCCGTTGACCAAGTACGTTTTATTGAAAATTATGGTTTGGATGGTGATGCTCATGCAGGCAATTGGCATCGACAAGTTTCATTGTTGTCTTATCAAACCAGAGAAGAATTTAAGCAAGAGGGAGCATTGGTTGAAGATGGTGCCTTTGGTGAAAATATGTTAGTTTCTGGTATTGATTTTACAAAACTAACGGTGGGTACTCGAATTCAAATAGGAGAAGTTTTATTAGAATTGACTCAGATTGGAAAAAGTTGCCATCACCATTGTGCAATTTATCATCAAGTTGGCCATTGTATTATGCCAACTCATGGTGTTTTTGCTAGGGTATTGCTTGGAGGAATGGTTCATGTTCACGATAAAATAAAGGTTATTGAAAATCATGATGAACGATTTCGAGTGGCAGTTGTGACATTATCAGACAAAGCAAGTCAAGGGTTGAGAGAAGATTTAAGTGGTCCCTATATTCAAGATTATTTAACTAAGCATGGCTATTTGGTCACAAGTTTACAAGTTTTACCCGATGAACAAAAAATAATAGAAAAAGAACTTATTAATTTGAGTGATCGCTGTCAAAATGATTTAATTATCACTACTGGTGGTACAGGGTTAAGCGTGCGCGACGTTACTCCTGAAGCAACACGAGCTATCGCTACAAAAAATGTACCTGGAATCAGTGAAGCATTACGCTATGAATCAATGAAATATACACCACGAGCAATGTTATCTCGGGGGGTAAGTGTAATAAGGAATCAAACATTGATTGTTAATTTACCCGGAAGTTTAAAAGCTGTAAAAGAAAGTCTAGATATTATTGAATCATCTTTAAAACATGGATTAAATATTTTGAAAGATAGAGAGCATGAGTGTGGTCGACATGATTGATTTATCACCATTTTGGATTTCTTTAAAAACAGCAACTATAACGATTATTATTACATTTTTTTTAGGATTGTTTTTAGCAAGGTGGACATTAAATCGTAAATATGATTTAACTAAGATTATTTTGGATGGTTTATTTACATTGCCTTTAGTTTTACCACCAACAGTTATGGGGTTTTTCTTATTAATGATTTTTGGTGTTAATCAACCAGTAGGCAGATTTTTTATACAAGTTTTTCACTATAAAATTGTATTTAGTTTTTCAGCTACAGTCATTGCAGCTGTTGCTATTTCTTTTCCATTAATGTACCGTAGTGCTAAAGGTGCTATAGAACAGGTTGATCAGGATTTGATTGATGCTGGTAAAACATTAGGCATGTCACAAAGGAGAATTTTCTTTACAGTTATTCTTCCTGATGCTATGCCTGGCATCATTAGTGGAGGTGTTTTAGCTTTTGCTAGAGGACTAGGAGAATTTGGTGCGACTGCCATGCTTGCTGGAAATATTGTTGATAAAACAAGAACTTTACCTTTAGCTGTTTATAGTGAAGTGATGTCAGGAAACATGAATGAGGCAAGTATTTATGTGTTTATTATTGTTACGATTTGTTTATTAGCTGTAGTTCTTGTTAATATTTATCAGTATTATGTCAAGAAAAAAAGGAGTTATTAAATGAAACTAGAAGTAAAAATTTTTAAAAAACTTGCTGAATATGATTTAGATGTTAATTTCACTGCCTGTGAAAATTATTTAGGATTAACGGGACCTAGTGGAAGTGGTAAAAGTATGATTCTAAAGTGCATTGCAGGAATTATGAAACCTGATGCTGGAAGAATTGTTTTAGATGGTCAAGTTTTATTTGATAGTGAACTTAAAATTAATTTACCAGTTCAAAAAAGAAAAATTGGTTATATGTTTCAAAGTTATGCTTTATTCAATAATATGACGGTTTATCAAAATATAGCAGCTCCTTTAAAGGCTCATCATGAAAAAAAAGCAATCATTGATGAAAAAGTTAAACAAATAATGAAAGATTTTCACATTGAAGCACTTTCTTCGAGATATCCACGTCAATTAAGTGGAGGACAAAAACAAAGAGTTGCATTAGCTAGACTACTTGTATATGATACAAAACTTGTTTTATTAGACGAGCCTTTTAGTGCTTTGGATGCCGAACTAAAGGAAACACTACTAAATGAAACTAAATCCAAATTACAGGGATATCATAAACCATGTTTGTTTGTTTCACATAGTCCTCAAGAGATGGAATTCATGTGTAGCAATATATTAAAAATAAAAAAAGGGAGATTAGAGAAATGAAAAAAGTATTAAGTTTAATGTGTAGTTTATTATTGATTGTGACTTTATGTGGTTGTTCTACAAAATCACAGTCTAAGCAAAAAAAGGTAACTTTGACTTTAGCCGCAGCAGCAAGTCTAGAAAATATATTTGAAGATGAGCTTATTCCTCAATTTGAAAAGGAAAATCCTCAAATTAAAATTCAAGGTGTTTATGATAGCAGTGGAAAATTACAAATTCAGATTGAACAAGGATTAAAAGCAGATGTTTTCTTTTCTGCAGCAACAAAACAAATGAATGCTTTAGTTGATGAAAAATACATTGATTCTAAAGATGTTATTAATTTATTAGAAAATAAACTTGTTTTAATTACTGGAAAAAAAACTGAAACAAATGTAAAAGATTTTAATGATCTTACTAAAGCAAGTACCATAGCAATTGGAGATCCTGATGTAGTTCCTGCTGGTCAATATGCAAAAATGGCATTAACTCATTTAGGTGTCTATGATCAATTAGTTAGTCGTTATAGCTTAGGTGGAAATGTAACAGAAGTATTAAATTGGGTTGCTAACTCCTCAAGTGAAGTAGGTATTGTTTATTCAACTGATGCTAAAAGTACCAATGATGTTAAAGTTCTTGCTACATGCAGTAACGATTTATTAGATGAACCTGTCATTTATCCAGTTTCTCAATTATCTACAAGCAAACATTCAAAAGAAGCTAAAAAGTTTGTTAAATTTATTCAAGATAAGTCATCTTTAAAATTATTTGAGAAATATGGTTTTACTATCAATAAATAGAGGTTATGGATATGAAACAGATTAAAACTGTTGACGCAATTGGACATGTATTATGTCACGATATAACACAAATTGTTAAAGACCAAGTTAAGGGTCCACGTTTTAAAAAAGGACATATTATTAAAAAAGAAGATATTGAGGTTTTATTAAATTTAGGAAAAGAAAATCTTTATGTTTTTGAAAAAAATGAAAATATGATGCATGAAAATGATGCTGTTGAAGTGTTATGTAAGTTATGTTTTAATGATTATATGGACAAAAGTGACATCAGTGAAGGAAAAATAGAACTGACAAGTCAAATAGATGGTTTATTTAAAGTGAATCGTGAAGAATTGCTTAAAGTCAATCGATTTGGTGAAATGATGATTGCGACAAGAAGGGGTAATATGCCTGTTAAAAAGGGAGATAAACTTGCTGGAATGCGTATTATTCCTCTTGTTATCGAAAAAAATAAAATGGAAGAAGTCAGTTCCTTGATTAATCATCCTATTTTACAAATCAAACCCTATAAGTTTAAAACAGCGGCTATTATCACAACTGGTTCAGAAGTTTATAAAGGAAGAATAAAAGATACTTTTACACCTGTTATTATTGACAAATTAAAGGAATATGATGTTGAGGTGGTTTATCATAGTTTATCTTTAGATGATCATCAAATGACTACAAGTAAAATCAATGAAGCTTTAGCACAAGGAGTTGATATGGTTATTTGTACTGGTGGAATGTCAGTTGATCCAGATGATAAAACTCCTTTGGCTATCAAAAATAGCGGTGCCAAGATAGTAAGTTATGGCGCACCAGTTTTACCTGGAGCAATGTTTTTACTAAGTTATAAAAATAAAACACCTATTTTAGGATTGCCTGGTTGTGTTATGTATTCTAAAAGAACGATATTTGATATTGTTTTACCACGTATAGTAGCAGATGATCCCATTACGAGTGATGAACTAGCATCCCTTGGAGAAGGTGGGCTATGTTTAAATTGTCCTGTTTGTACATTCCCTCATTGTGGATTATCAAGGTAAAATATGTATAAAAATCCTAAACATTTTGATTTAAAAATAAGAATTTATAATGAGCATCCTGATTTTGGCAAAGGAGTTGTTCAATTAATGAACAAAACAAAAGAGTTTGGTTCATTATCTGGTGCTTATAAAGATATGAAAATGTCTAATTCTAAAGCGTGGAAAATATTAAATCGAGCAGAAAAAGATTTAGATATGGATTTGATATATCGTGTTACAGGTGGTAAAAATGGCGGGAGTAGTAGATTGAGTGATGAAGGAAAAGTGTTGTTAGATAAATATCAATTGTTTGTAAATGATGTTGAAGATTATGCAAAACAAAAGTTTAAGGAGATATTTGAAGATGAATAAACAAAAATATTTACTTATTACTTTTTATTCACTAGATCAAGCAATGGCTTTAGATGCCATTGTCAATCAAGATCAAGGTCGCCTTATACCTAAACCAAGTATTGTTGATGCAGGTTGTGGTATGTGTTTTTCATGTCACTATCATGACAAAATTGCATGGCAAAAATATTTAAAAGATCATCAGATAAAATATGGAAAAATAGTTGAGGTGATGTTTTGATGAAAGATAAATTGTATTGTAAAAGTGGCGGTTGCAGTGCTAAGTTAGGTGCTAAAAAATTAAGACATATTTTAGAAAAAATAGATAAGTATCCTAGTGATCAATTATTAGTAGGATTTGATAGTCATGATGATGGTGCCGTTTATCAAATTAATGAACATCAGGCGATTGTTTCTACACTAGATTTTTTTCCGCCTATGGTAGAAGATCCTTATTTATTTGGACAAATTGCTGCTACAAATGCATTAAGTGATATTTATGCAATGGGTGGGACACCGCTGACAGCTTTAAATATTGTTTGTTTTAATGATCATGATGATCTCAATATTTTAGGTAAAATCATTGAGGGTGGTAATGACAAGTTAAAAGAGGCTCATGTTACCTTAGCAGGTGGTCACTCAATTCGTGATGAGTCAACAAAATATGGTTTAAGTGTAACGGGGATGGTTGATCCGCACCGTATTTTGTCTAATAAAGACGTCCAAGAAAATGATGTTTTAATACTAACAAAGAAATTAGGCGTAGGATTGACCCTCAATGCTGCAAGATTAAATGATGCCAGCAAAGACATGCTAGATGAAGTTTATCAAAGTATGACGCTTTTAAATAAATATGCCTATGATTTATTGAAAAAATATCGTATTCATGCTTTAACTGATGTTACCGGATTTGGTTTGTTAGTTCATCTAGATGAGATGCTCAATCATCAAAAAAGTGCTGTTATAGATAAAAATAAGATTCCTTATTTTAAAGATTGTCCGTATTATGTTAATGAATTCTATTTGACAGGTGCAGCCCAACAAAATCGGCATGCTGTTGAGGACAAAGTTTACTTTGATAAAGAGAATTTTATTTTGGAAGAAATTTTATACGATCCGCAAACGAGTGGGGGCTTGCTTGCTAGTGTACAAGAAGAAGATGTAGATATGATTATTGAAGACTTTAAAAAGAAAGGCTATCAGTGTTATATCATTGGAAAAGTAATTAAAAAAGATCAATTTGATATATATGTGAGGTAGAATAATGAAATTATTAGATGCAAGAGGACTAGAATGTCCTTTACCTGTTGTAAAAACAAAAGAATTATTAAAAGAAAATCAAGAAGTCAAAGTATTGGTTGATAATGAAATAGCAATAGAAAATTTAACTAAATTTGCTAGAGTTCGTCAATATCAAATACAAACTGGTAAACAAGAAAGTGATTATTTTGCAATCATTTCAACAGGAAAGATTGAAGGAGATATTATTGAAAATAAAGTAACTGGAAATATTATTGTCTTTTCAAGCCATGTTATGGGAAGCAACGCAGAATTAGGTGCTATTTTGATGAAATCTTTTATTTTTGCATTAACTAAACAAGATCAATTACCTAGTGAGATGATTTTCTATAATGAAGGAGTCAAGTTAACAACAACAAAAGGGGACATTTTAAATGATTTAAAATATTTAGAAAGTCAAGGTGTAGAAATTGTAAGTTGTGGAACATGTTTAGATTTTTTTAAGCGTAAAGAAATGTTAGCGGTAGGAAGTGTTACTAATATGTACGACATTGTTGAAAGGATGGAAAAGGCAAAAAAAATCATTAAGCCTTAATGAATATGAATAACTTGATTATTGTAAGAGGTGGTGGCGATATTGCTACAGGAACAATTTATAAGCTTTATCAATGTGGTTTTGATGTTTTAATATTGGAAGTTGCTAAACCAAGTGCAATTAGAAGAAATGTTGCTTTTTGTGAAGCTATTTATGATACAAAAAAAACAGTTGAAAATTTAACCTGCTATTTAGCGCATGATAGAGATGAAGTAAAGAGCCTATTATCAAGACATCAATTAACTTTGTTTATTGACCCTGAAGGAACAATTATTCAAGAACTCAAACCTTTGGCTGTTGTGGATGCTATTCTTGCCAAAAAGAACTTAGGAACTAAAAAAGATATGGCGCCAATTACCGTTGGTTTAGGACCAGGATTTGAAGCAGGCAAAGATGTAGATGCAGTGATCGAAACAATGCGAGGACACCAATTGGGTCGTATTATTTATCAAGGTACAGCGATAAATAATACCGGGGTACCAGGATTGATTCAAGGTTATGGAAAAGAGCGTGTCATTCATTCTCCATGTAGTGGTAAAGTAAAACATGTAAAAAAGATAACTGATATTGTAAAAAAAGGCGAGATCATTGCCTATGTTGACAAAACACCTATTTATGCAACTTTAGATGGTTTATTACGTGGTTTAATTAAAGAAAATTATGTGGTAACAAAAGGATTTAAAATGGCAGATATTGATCCAAGGGTTAACGAATATCAAAATTGTTTTACTATTTCTGATAAAGCAAGATGTATTGCAGGTGGTGTTGTAGAAGCTATTTTACATTTAAAGAGGGAAAAATATGATTTATCTTGATCATGCGGCAACCAGTTTTCCTAAAATAAATGAAGTTCAACAAGCTGTTCTTAATTGTATGAATACTTGTTCTAATGCCAACCGTTCTACTTTTCAATCATCTTTACAAGCAAGTCGTTTGCTTTATCAAACAAGACAACAAGTAAAAAAATTATTTCATGTTCCTTTACAGGGATTTGTTATTTTTAATAGTGGAAATACTGAAAGTTTGAATACTTGTATTAAAGGAATCTTAAAAAAGGGAGATCATGTTATTACAACTTATGCTGAACATAACAGTGTTTTAAGACCTTTATATCAATTACAATCTGATGGCTTAATTCAACTTTCAATCACAGAACCTAAAGTTGATAAAATCAAAAAAGAAATAAATGACACTACCAAACTTATTATTGTGACTCACAGTTCAAATGTAACAGGTGAGTTTTATCCAATAAAAGAAATTGGACAATTAGCTCATGAAAATCAAATTTTAATGATGTGTGATGTAGCGCAAAGTGCAGGGCATATTGATGTTGATATGGTTAATGAAAATATAGATATATTATGTTTTAGTGGACATAAGGGTTTATTAGGTAATGCTGGTATTGGGGGGATTTGTTTAAGTCATGCCATTGACATAGAGCCATTATTATCTGGTGGGTCAGGTATGAATTCATTTGATCATTTTCAAAGTCATTATTATCCAGAAAAACTAGAAGCAGGATCTTGTAATATTACAGGAATTGCTTCATTAAATGCAGGAATAAGTTATTTTTTAAAGCATAGAGAAATGATTTATGAAAGGGAAAATAAACTAATTAAATTATTAGAACAGGAATTAAAGAAAAATGACTCTGTCATTCTTTATAGTGATTTATATCATAATCATGCTCCTATTGTAGCTTTTAATATTAAAGGAATGGATAGCTTAAAAGTTGGTGATCTTTTGAGTGAAAAATACCAGATTGCTGTCCGTTGTGGAGCCCATTGTGCACCTTTGATGCATCAACGTTTAAACACGGTCAAAACGGGCATTATTCGCGTGTCGCCTGCATTTGTTAATACTGAAGAACAGATTAAGGTATTTATTCAAGCAATTAGAGAAATAAGTGAGGATTTAAAATGATTATTAGTGTGATTGGTTCTGGTGGAAAAACAACTAAAATTAAAGAATTAAAAGATCAATATATAAGTGAAAATAAAACGGTATTAATAACAACATCGACTCATATGAAGATTGAAGAAGATACTTTGGTTAATCCAACCTATCAACAAATCATGTCATGTATCAATGAAAAAGGATATTGCCATGCGGGACAATTATCAGAAAATAATAAAATTACCTCACTTGATCATAATTTGATTAATCAATTAAAAAATGAAATAGATATTATTTTAATAGAAGCAGATGGTTCTAAAGGATTACCAGCAAAGTATCCAAGAAATGATGAGCCAGTTATTCTACCAAATACAGATACAATTATTTTAATAACTTCTTTTTTGGCATTAGGTAAGCCAATTAAAGATGTTATTCACGGTTACGAACAGTTTTTAAATGAAACAAATTATAACGAAAACGATTTAGTTACGATTTTCATGATTGATCAACTTATTAAAATATATTTAAAAAAGCTGGCACTAATGAATAAAAAGATTCTTATTCAAGTTAATGAGGCTAATGGTTTATATCAAAAAGTCATGGCAAAAATGATTGAAGAACAATACGATTTAAGTTTGATTAATTCAAATTGGTTTGTTGCACAGCCACATTTAGTTATATTAGGGGCGGGACATGTTTCACAATATGTTTGTCAAATAGCACAATTGTTAGATTTTTATACAATTGTTATTGATGATAGAATTGAGTTTGCTAATGAAAAATTATTTCCGGAAGCGAATGAAGTTCATTGTATTTCTTACCATGATGCACAGCGTTATTTTCCAAATGAGAAAAATACATGTTTTGTCATTGTGACGAGAGGTCACAAAGATGATAAATTATGTTTAAAGAAAGTTATTGATATAGAAAGCCTATATGTAGGAATGATTGGCAGTCGAAAAAAGGTCAAAAAAACATTTGATGATTTATTAAACGAAGGATATAGTCAAGATTTAATAAATCGTGTTCATGCACCTATTGGCTTAGATATTCATGCTGTCACACCTGGTGAAATAGCAATCAGTATTATGGCAGAAATTATTGATATAAAAAATAAATATCAATATTCAAGTATTTCTAAAGAGTTATTAAATGTTCATCAAGATGGTGTACTTTGCATTATTACGAAGAAAACAGGATCAACACCTCGAAATGTAGGAAGCACGATGTTTGTCACTCAAGATACTTCCATTATTGGTTCAATTGGCGGTGGCAGTATTGAACATCAAGTTATTTTAGATGCTTTAAAAACGCAACATATTACTAAAAAACACTATGAACTAAATAATAACGAAGGTGCTAAATTAGGCATGATTTGTGGTGGAAGTAATGATGTGTTATTTATTCCACTTTATTTTAGTTAAGAAATGTACATGATGTATATTTCTTTTTTTATTTAAAATGAGCATTTTAATAAAATGCTATCTTGATGAAAAAAATAGTATGTGCTACAATTTTTACGTTTTATGGAAGGTTAGTGTAGATTTGGGAGGTTTATATGGAAAAAAAAGAGTATACAAGTCCTTATGAGTTTGAAGGAAAGATTCCTTTAAAACAAGCAATTGTTTTAGGTTTACAGCATGTTTTGGCCATGTTTGTAGGAAACTTAACGCCAATTTTAATTATAACTGGTGCCTGTGCGGCTATGCATGATGCTGCAGTATTTTCCAGCATTCAAATTTCGTTATTACAAAATGCCATGCTTATTGCTGGTATTGTCACACTTGTTCAATTATTTTCAATTGGACCAATTGGTGGGAAAGTACCTATTATTATGGGAACAAGTTCTGGATTTATTGGTGTTTTTCAAAGTGTAGCTAATGTAATGGGCGGTGGTGTTTTAGGATACGGTGCCATTATGGGAGCAAGTATTATAGGTGGTTTATTTGAAACGGTTTTAGGTTTTTTATTAAAACCATTAAGACGTTTTTTCCCTTCAATTGTTACAGGAACGGTTGTTCTTTCAATAGGTTTATCATTAATTAGTGTTGGTGTTGGTTCGTTTGGTGGAGGAAGCACTGCTAAAGATTATGGATCTGTTGAAAATCTATTAATTGGTTTATTTGTTCTTGTTGTGATTCTTGCGTTAAAACACGGAACTACAGGAATGCTAAGTAATTCGAGTGTTTTAATTGGTATTATTTGTGGATATGTATTGTGTATGATTTTACCGTTATTTATTTCAACGAAAGGTGTGGCTAGTGATGGAACTGTGTTTGTTAAATCATGGGTATTAAATTGGGATAAAGTGGCACAAGCAAGCTGGTTTGCATTACCAAATTTTATGCCTGTTAAACCAATTTTTGATTTAAGAGCCATTTTACCAGTCCTTATTATGTTTATTGTTACTGCAGTTGAAACAGTTGGTGATATTTCAGGTGTTATGGAAGGTGGTATGGGACGTGAAGCTACTGATAAAGAACTATCTGGAGGCGTTGTTTGTGATGGTTTAGGTTCTTCTTTTGCTGCTATGTTTGGTGTTTTACCAAATACTTCGTTTTCTCAAAATGTTGGTCTAGTTACAATGACAAAAATAGTAAATCGCTTTGCTTTAGCGTGTGGTGCTATTTTCTTAATTATTTGTGGGTTATTTCCTAAATTAGCAGCGTTAGTTTCTATTATGCCTCAATCAGTATTAGGTGGAGCCGCTGTTATTATGTTTTCATCTATAGTAATGTCAGGTATTCAATTAATTACAAAAGAACCACTAACACCAAGATCAATGACGATTGTCTCTGTTGCTTTAGGATTAGGATATGGTATTGGTGCTAATAGTGCGATTCTTGCTCATTTACCTCAAGCATTTCAAATGATTTGTGGTGAATCTGGAATTGTACCTGCAGCTTTTGTTGCCATTATTTTAAACGTTTTGTTACCTAAAGATAAAAATACTGTTAAATAAGGAGGTTTAATCTTTGCTTACTATTAATAATTATGTTCGTCCAAAAACAATAGAAGAAGCTCATGATTATGCTGTGAAACCTAAAAGCGTTATTTTAGGAGGAATGCTTTGGCTAAAAATGATGAATCGTGAAGTGGATTACGCTATTGATTTAAGTGATTTAAATTTAGATCAAATTGAAGTAAAAGATGATGAAATACATATCGGGGCTATGGTTAATTTAAGAGATTTAGAAGTTAATCCGCTATTAAATGAGTATACTCACGGCGCTATCAAAGAGGCAATGAGACATATTGTTGGAGTTCAATTTAGAAATTTAGCAACTATCGGTGGTTCTCTTTTTGGACGTTTTGGTTTTTCTGATGTTTTAACTATTTTTATGGCTATGGATGCTTATGTTGAACTTTATCCTACAGGGATAGTCCCTATACGTGAATTTGCTAACATGAAAATGAGCAAAGATATTTTAGTACGCGTTATTGTTAAAAAAACACCACTTCATATTGTTTATTTATCACAACGAAACAGTGAAACAGATTTTCCAGTATTAACATGTGCAGTGAGTCATTTTAATAATGAATATTATTGTATTATTGGTGCACGACCATTAAAAGCGATTGACTTTATAGATGAAAATCATTGTTTTGAAGAAGGTATTAATGAAGATTCAATTAATAATTTTGTTAATTATGTCATACCACAACTGGTTGTTGGAAGTAATTTAAGAGGATCTAGTGAGTATCGAAAAAAGATTGCTAAAGTCTTAATAAAAAGAGCTTTTCTACAGTTAAAAAAGGAGGAAGCTTAGATGAAGATTACACTTAATTTAAATGGTCAAGAAATCACAAAAGATATAGAGCCAGATTTATTGCTAATAGATTTTTTAAGAGCACAAGGGTGTTATAGCGTGAAGCGTGGTTGTGATACAAGTAACTGTGGTTTATGTACAGTTTTATTAAATGACCGTCCTGTTTTATCGTGTAGTGTTCTTGCTGTTAGAGCTTGCAACGGTACTGTTTTGACTTTAGAAGGTTTACAAGAAGAGGCTAAACCATTAGCTACTTTTATTGCAAGTCAAGGTGCTGAACAGTGTGGCTTTTGTAATCCAGGATTTATGATGAATACACTTGCTTTGTTAAAAGAAAAACCAAATCCAACCGATGAAGAAATTAAAGAGTTTTTGGCAGGAAATTTGTGTCGCTGTTCAGGATATGAAGGGCAGCTTCGGGGAATTAAAGGGTACATTGCTTACTTAAAGGAAGAAGGTAATCATCATGAGTCAATATAAACATATTAAAAAACCTGTAATTAAAAAAGATGCAATGAACTTACTTTTAGGTAAACCTGCTTATGTTGATGATATTGTTAATCAAAATTGCTTAATTGTAAAAGTATTGCGGTCACCACATGCTCATGCCCTTATTCAAGAAATAGATACTTCTAAAGCTTTACAAATGGAAGGGATAGAAGCGGTTTATACATATAAAGATGTCCCTCAAGCTCGTTTTACAATGGCGGGACAAACAGCACCAGAACCAAGTCCATATGATCGATTAATTCTTGATCAAAGGGTTCGTTTTGTAGGAGATGCTGTAGCCATTGTTGCTGGTGAAAATGAAAAAATTGTTAATAAAGCATTAAAAAACATTAAAGTTAAATATGAAGTTTTAACACCTGTTTTAGATATGAACAAAGCCAAAGATAATGAAATATTAGTTCATCCAGAAGATAACTGGAAATCATTATGTCCTGTAGGTGCTGATAATAAAAGAAATTTAGTTGCAACAGATACATGCAGTGATGGTGATCTAGATCATGTTTTTGAAACGTGTGATCAAGTTATTGAAAGAACATATCATACCCGTGCTAATCAACAAGCTATGATGGAAACTTTTAGGACATATTGTGAAATTGATCCCTATGGGCGTTTACATGTCATTTCTTCTACTCAAATTGTTTTCCATTGTCGCCGAATTTTAGCAAATGCGTTACAAATTCCCAAGTCTATGATTCGTGTAGAAAAACCACGAATAGGAGGTGGTTTTGGTGCCAAACAAACTGTTGTCGCCGAAATTTATCCTGCTTTTGTTACTTGGATGACTAAAAAGCCATCTAAAATGATTTATACACGCACTGAATCACAAACAGCAGCGACACCTCGTCATGAAATGCAAGTGACTGTAAAATTAGGTGCAATGAATGATGGAACAATTCGAGCTATTGATGTTTATACATTATCTAATAGTGGGGCATATGGGGAACATGGTCCTACAACGGTGGGATTATCTGGTCATAAATCAATTCCGCTTTATACAAATAATTTAGAAGCTTTTAAATTTTCATATGATGTTGTTTATACAAACTGTCAAGCTGCCGGAGCGTATCGAGGATATGGAGCAACGCAAGGAATATTTGCACTTGAATCTGCAGTAAGTGAAATGGCAGGAATTTTAAATATAGATCCTGTTGTTATTAGAGAAAAAAATATGGTAAGACAAGGGCAAAAAATGAGTGCTTACTATAATGAAATAGCTCATGCTTGTGCGTTAGATCGTTGCATGGAACACGCTAAAAAACTATTTGATTGGCAACATAAATCAAAAGTTCGTATCATGGATAATGGAAAAATAAGAAGTGCAGGTGTTGCTATGGCTATGCAGGGTTCAGGAATTTCAGGTGTCGATGTGGGTTCTGCAACTATTAAATTAGACGATGAAGGTTTCTATACGTTGCATATTGGCGCAGCGGATATGGGAACAGGATGTGACACTATTTTGGCTCAAATGGCTGCAGAATGTTTGGATTGTGATGTTGAACAAATTGTAGTTTTTGGTGCTGATAGCGATATTTCACCTTATGATTCAGGCTCTTATGCTTCTTCAACAACTTATGTAACAGGTAAAGCAGTAGAGAAAGCTTGTGAAAAACTAAAAAACAACCTGTGTCATATAGCTTGTTCAATTTTAAACTGTTCCATGGAAGATGTTGTTTTTAATCAAAAGGGAGTAACGAATCTAAAGACAAATGAATTTGTTTCATTAAAAGAGATTTCACTTAAATCAATGAACGGAAATAATATTGAGACCCAAGTTACTGTCACTCATTCTTCACCTTTTTCACCACCACCCTATATGGTTGGAATGGTAGAAATCGAATTAGATAAAGAAACAGGACAAGTAGATATTCTTGATTATGTTGCTGTTGTTGATTGTGGTACTGTTATTAATACTAACTTAGCTAAGGTTCAAACAGAGGGTGGATTAGTCCAAGGTATTGGTATGGCTTTGTATGAAAATGTTCAATATTCTCCTAAGGGAGTTATTGCCGAAAATTCATTTATGCAATATAAAATACCAACACGATTAGATATGGGAAAATTACGAGTAGAATTTGAAAGTAGTTATGAACCAACAGGACCTTTTGGAGCTAAATCAATAGGGGAAATTGTCATTAATACACCTGCTCCAGCTATTGCTAACGCTATTTATCGCGCTACAGGTGCCTATTTAACGGATTTACCTATGACACCTGAAAAGGTATTATTTGCTATTGATGATGAATAAAACATATATCATATATTTAGCTGCTGGTAACAGTCAACGTTTTAAAGAAAATAAATTATTATATCCAATAAATGGTCAACCGCTTTATCTTTATGGTTTAAATACAATTCGTAAATTATTAAAGATACGTCAAGATGTTGAAGTAGTCATTGTAGCAAATGATTTTGTCATTGATGAACCCCATATCATTACTTTGAAAAGTCCTAAAAGTTATTTAGGTGTTTCTTATTCAATTAAAACTGCTTTAAATTATTTAAGTTTGAAAACAGGAATTTTTCAAATGCTATTTATGGTTAGTGATCAACCGTTTATTAAGCCATCAACTTTAGACAAGATGATTGACGCTTTTAATCAATCGTCTTGTTCTATATGTACTTTGGCTTATCAAAATGAAGTAGGGAATCCAGTTCTTTTTTCAAACAAGTATTATCATGAATTATATACTTTAAAAGGAGACCAAGGCGGAAGAAAAATAGTCAATCAGTATTTAGATGATTGTTTACAATACTATACAGATGATAAATTAGAATTGTATGATATAGATAAAAAATCTGATTTAAAAAATATTGTTCTTTGAAAATAATTTTCATTTTTTCTTTTTATAAGAAAAAAATGTGAAATTCAAAGAACTTTTTTTGTTATTTATTTACTTTATATTTGTTCATCAAGTATAATTAAATTAATTGAATAGGAGGAATAGTATGACAATTAAATTACCTAAGGATTTCTTTTTTGGAGCAGCTATGTCTGGGCCTCAAACCGAAGGAGCTTGGAATGTAGGTGGAAGATTAAGATCATATTGGGATATGTATTCTGATATGGAAATTAACGCATTTTTTAACAATGTTGGTTCGTATGTTGGAAATGATATGTATCATAAGTATGAAGAAGACATTAAATTATTAAAAAGTTTGAATTTTAAATCATTTAGAACATCTATGCAATGGACTCGTTTATTAGACCAAGATGGTAAACTAAACCCTGAAGGGGCTGCATGGTACCATAAATTGATTGACTGTGCAAATGAAAATGGAATTGATATCTTTATGAATATGTATCATTTTGATATGCCTGAATATTTAGTTAAACGTGGTGGATGGCAAAATAGAGAAGTTGTTGAAGCTTATGCTAATTTTGTTAAAATTGCTATGGAAGAATTTGGAAGTAAAGTTAAATACTGGTTTACATTTAATGAACCAATTGTTGAACCAGAACAACAATTTTTACATGGTGTTTGGTATCCTTATCAAAAAGATTTTAAACAATCAATTAATGTTCAATATAATATTACATTAGCACATTGTTTAGCAGTGGCTAATTTTAGAAAATTAAAGGCTGAAGGTAAGTTATGTGATGGTGCTAAGATTGGTATGATTAACTGTTTTGCTCCACCATATACAAAAGAAAATCCTAGTGCTGATGACTTAGAAGCAGTACGTATGACAGATGGATTACACAATAGATGGTGGTTAGATGTTGTTGCCCATGGTCATTTACCACAAGATGTTTTAGATACAGTTGAAAATGATTGGAAAGTTGAAATCAATCGTCGCCCTGGAGATGAAGCAATTTTAGCTCAAGGTAAAGTAGATTGGTTAGGATTTAACTATTATCAACCAACTCGTGTGCAAGCACCTGATAGCAAGTTTGATGAAAATGGATTACCTTGTATTTCAAAACCTTATATTTGGCCTGAAAGAAAAATGAATGTATATCGTGGATGGGAAATTTATCCTAAAGGAATCTATGATTTTGGTATGAAAATCAAAAAAGAATGTCCTGATTTACCTTTCTTTATTTCAGAAAATGGAATGGGTGTTGAAGGTGAAGAAAAATATATGGATGAAAATGGTGTAGTTCAAGATGATTATCGTATTGAATTTGTTAGAGATCACTTAGAATGGATAGCTAAAGCCATTGAAGATGGGGCAAACTGCTTAGGATATCATTATTGGGGTGTTATTGATAACTGGTCATGGATCAATGCATTCAAAAATAGATACGGATTTATTCGAGTATGCTTAGATGACGGTTATAAACGTAAAGAGAAAAAATCGGCTGCATGGATTAGAGAAGTTGCCAAAACAAATGAATTTGAATAAAACAAAACCCTTAGGGGTTTTGTTTTTTTAAAGAAATCATGTGAAATGTGTTTTTAAGTTTACTTGTGAATTTAATTATAATATAATTGTCAAGTGAAAGGATGGAGATAGTATGGCCTTTAAATTTAAAGATCAAATTTCAAAAGTTAAATTTTATGGTTCAAGTGAAGAACAAAAATTTCAAAATAGTAAAACTGACAATATTATTTCCAAAAGAATTCTTTTTTTAATTTGTCTTACTGCTGTTTTTATTGTTGTTTTAATTGCAAGACTTGCTTATATTCAATTTCACCAAGCTGACGATTTGGCAGTTAAACTAGAAACGTATGGAAGTCAAACATACACTTCTGATGCACCACGTGGTGAAATTTATGATAGAAATTATACTAAATTAGTCGGTAATAAAAATGTTATTTGTGTTACTTATTATGCTCCTAAATCAATTAAAAGTGAAGAAATTACAACAATTGCTAAATTTTTAGCACGTAATATCCAATTAGATAATGATGCCAATAGCGTAACATTAAGAAATAAAAAAGACTATTTTATAATGAAACATAAAAAAGAAGCTGACGCTTTAGTTTCTAATCAAGAACGAAAAAAATATCAAGGACAAGAAAACGAAAAAAAAGTCATTTATAATTTGCAACTTGAACGTATTAGCGAAGATATGATTAATAATGCGATGTCTCAAGATGATATAGAAGAAGCTAGATTTGAATATTTAATGAATAACTGTACGAGTGGAGCAGTTGTACTTGCAGAAGGGATTAGTGTAGAAGAAGCAAGTATTATTGGTGAAAATTCTAACTTTTTAAAGGGGATTGAAGTCAATACTGATTGGACCCGATCTAATGAACAAAACAATCAGCTTAAGACGGTACTAGGACGTGTTACAACAAAAAAAGAAGGTCTACCAGCCGAAATGAAAAAACAATTACTTGCACTAGGATATCAAAATAATGCTCGTGTAGGTATTTCTGGTTTAGAAAGCCAATATGAAAACATTTTGCGTGGTGGAGATTCGACATACACATTAACATATGATCAAAATGGAAATCCTAAAAGGGTTAATACTAAAGAAGGATCAAGTGGGCAAAATATACGTTTATCAATTGACAGTGAATTACAACAACTTTCTGATTCTTTAATCGAAAATGAATTAAAAGCTGCTAATTCACGCAATAAGTATTTTAATCAGATGTATTTCATGATGATAGATCCAAATACTGGAGAAATCTTAGTGATGTCAGGTAAAGAAATTGATAAAGAAACAGGCGAGGTGTCTGATTTTGCCTATGGAAATTATACAAGTAGTGTTAAAATTGGTTCAACAACTAAAGCCGGAACTTTATACACTGGGTTTAAAGAAAATGTGATTGTTCCAAACACTTACTTTGTCGATGAACCGATTGTTTTTAAGTATACAAAAGCTAAAAAATCATGGAAAACAATGGGAAATATCAATGAAGTTGATGCCATGGCACTATCTTCTAATGTTTATATGTTTAAACTTGTCATGAAATTAGCTAACTTTAATTATGTTCCTAATGGTCCATTAAATATTAGTATGGAAACTTTTACTAAATCGATGGCCACATTAAGAAGAGATCTAGGAGAATTGGGATTAGGTGTAAAAACTGGTGTAGATGTACCAAATGAGGGATTAGGATATCGTGGAAGTAAAACTGAACGAGGAATGCTTCTTGATATGGCTATTGGACAATATGATACATATACTCCAATTCAATTAGCTCAATATACATGCACACTTGCAAATATGGGTGTAAAGGTAAGACCTCATTTCCTTGTTGACTCTTTCAAAAAAGATAATAATGGCAATAATGTTGTTACCTATTCTTATAAGAAAGATATCATGGATGATGTTTCAAATCAGACTGATGCTTTTCAACAAATAAAAAAAGGGATGAGAGCCTGTGTAACAAGAAGTGACGGAACAACTCATAAATATTGGTCAGAGAAACCATATGCCGTTTATTGTAAATCAGGAACTGCAGAAACATATGATCCAAATGACACAACCGATTATCCTAACCATTTACAAATAGGATATATTTCAGCAACTGAAGATAGCCAACCATTGGTTGCCTTTGTTTGTGTTTGCTATCGTCAAACGGTTGCATCAAGTGGTGATAGTTCATCAACAGCCTATATTTCAAATCAAATCATTGATAAATATGTAGAAAAATATGGTTTAAATGAAAAATAGTCTAGTATTTAAAAAATATTTATGATATGATGTATAACGAAAGTTTTATGGATACGGAGGTGTAATCATGAGAGAAAATATCATTTTAAAATGTACTGAATGTGGTGAAGAAAATTATATTAATACTAAAAATAAAAGAAATCATCCAGATAGAATGGAAGTAAATAAATACTGTCCAAAATGTAATAAAAAAACAGTTCATAAAGAAAAAAAATAAGCTTTGGCTTATTTTTTTTATATGTTTAAACATTGAAAGGAATATATATGAAAGTCATACAATTAACTTTAGGAATGATGCAAAGTCATTGCTATATTATTTATAAACATAATCAAGCTATCATTATTGACCCCGGTGATGAACCAGAAATAATACAAATGCATCTTAGTCAAAATCAGTTAAATCCGATTGCTATTATGCTTACACATGGACATTTTGATCATATAGGAGCGGTAGATTATCTTGTTGATCTATATCATATTCCTGTTTATTTGCATCAAGATGATGAAAAAATGGTATATGATAGTCAATTAAATTTATCTTATTTCAATCAACCATTTGTTTTAAAAAGTAAAGTTCAACATATGGGAAAAGAGATTACATTAGGAGATTTTTACTTTAATATTATTCATGCACCAGGACATAGTGAAGGTTCAGTCTTAATTTTATGCAAAGAAGAACATATACTTTTTTCAGGTGATGTTATTTTTAAAGATTCCATTGGGCGTTGTGATTTCCCTGGTTCTTCCTTTAAACAAATGCAACAATCACTAAATACAATAAAAGAAATAAAAGTTGATTACGTGCTTTATCCTGGACATGGGTTACAAAGCACTTTACAAAATGAAAAAAAGCATAATCCTTATCTAAGTTCTATTTAAATCTAAATAGAACTTTTTTTTCATTTTTTTGAAGAAAAACATCTCTTTTTTTTATATATAAATATAGGAGGGATGAATGTGAATCAATATTATGAAAGACTTATTTATAATGCTATTGAAAAGGGGGTATCCGATATCCATATTCATGCGAGTCATCATTCCAAGATACTGTTTAGAACAAGTGGAAAACTTGTTGTTTGGGAAAAATTAAAGCTAGATTATGCCAAAAGGATTGTCAATTATATTCGATATATTTCTAAAATTGATATGAATTATCGTAATAAACCACAAACAGGACATTTAGTTTACAATTTAAAAGGGAAAAAATATAATTTGCGGGTTTCTTCATTAGTAGGAAAAGATGATGATACAATCGTTATTCGAATATTAAATAATCATCAATCATTATCTATTGATATGCTAACTTCTATTAAAAAGGTGCAAAATTTTTTATTTGATATTGTAAGCGAGGATCATGGCTTATTTGTTATTAGTGGTGCAACTGGATCAGGTAAGTCAACAACCTTGTACACACTGTTAGATACAATTTATCAACAAAAACAACGTAATATTATCACGCTTGAAGATCCTATTGAAATTGATAAAAATTATTGTTTACAAATTCAACTTAATGAGAATCAAGGAATCACCTATGATGAATCGCTAAAACAAATTTTAAGACATGATCCAGATGTTATCATGATTGGAGAAATTCGTGATGAAATAACTGCACACTTAGCTTTGACATGTGCTTTAACAGGTCATCTTGTCCTAACGACAATCCATGCCAGTAATTGTAGGAGTACAATAAAACGTTTAGAGAATTTAGGAATTAATCGTATTGATTTACAAGATGTTTTAGTAGGAATCATGACTCAAAAGATGACTTTTAATGAAAAAGGGCAACATATTATTTTACCGGAATTTATGAACAAGCAACAAATCGATTCTTTCCTTCAAAAACATAACACATCATACTTTGATTTTGAGCAAGCAACACAATCGTTAAACGATTTAGGTGTATATAATGAATGAACAACTTATTTATTTGTTAGAAAGTTTTGCTCGTTTTATTGAACAAGGGTTTAATATTCAAGATATTGCCGTGTTTATTCAGCCTATTGATCAAATTGGATTTGTTGAATCTTTAAATCAGTGTATGAATGAGGGATTGAGTATTGATGATGCTTTACAAAAATGTAAATTGCCACATTATTTTTTAGAGTACTATCAGTTTTTTAAATTACATTTTTCTTTAAGCGAAACATTGTTAAAAACTTTAAAAATATGTAAAAAAAGAAATGAAATAAAAAGGTCTTTAGTTAAAAGATTAACTTACCCTGTTTTTATGATTGTTTTTTTAGTTATTTTTTCTATTTTCGTTTTAGTGTTCTTATTACCACAAGTAGAAAATCTATTTATTGAATTTAATATTGAAAAAAGCATCTTAGTTAAAATTGTTTTTATATTATTAAAATTTATACCCTGGATAGTTGTTTTAACCCTCCTTTGTTTGGGGTCTATTACTTTTTTTACTTTATTTTCAATAAAACAGCAAAGGTATGATTATATTGATTTTTTGATCAGTCATACTCATGTTATGAGTAAATTAATTAAAAAATATTATTCAATTAAATTTGCGATTTATTACAATGAACTATTAGAAAATCATTATGACGCATTGTCTATCATTGAAACGCTCTATCAACAAATTGATGACAGTGATATAAAAATGATTGTTTATGAGCTTTATCATCATATTTTAGAAGGACTAAGTATTGAAGATGTCATTAATGAATTTGACTATTTTGAAATGGAATTTAAGCATTTTTTCAGTTTGATTATGAATAATCAAACTTATGATATTCAATTAGATGATTATATTCTTTACTCTACAAAACAAATAGAAATGAAAGTAAATAAAATGATAAAACTATTTGTTCCGTTAATTTATGGCTTTGTATCATTGTTTGTTATTACAATTTACATATCTATTGTGATACCAATGATGAATGTTGTCAGTACATTATAAGGAGGATAAGTTATGAAACATGTTCGTCACCAACAAGGATTTACATTAATTGAAATGATCTTTTGCATCAGTGTTATTTTAGTTATTTTACTTCTCGTCATTCCTGAAGTAACATCAAAAAATAGATTAGTCAAAGAAAAAAGTTGCGACGCTCAAATCGAAGTTGTCAATTCCCAAATCATTTTATACGAAATCGACCATGGTGAGTTACCTACATCAATGTCACAGTTAACATCAGGAGCTCATCCATACTTAAAAGAAAAACAAGCTATCTGTCCTTCAGGGTTAGCAATTTCAATCTCTGATGGAGAAGCTTATGTCTCAAAATAAAGGATTTACAATGATTGAAATCATTTTTACATTGTCTATAATTTTAATATTATCCAGTTTCACATTGTATAATACAAAAAAAGAAGTAAAAGTTTCTTATCAAAATGTTAAACATAATATCTCAAATATTATTGATGAAGCTAAAGACACTGCATTAACACAACATATCCAGATTAATTTAGAATTTAACTATAATAAAATTTCGTATACGTATAATAATAAGACCTATCGTTACGTATTACCTCATGAATATTCATTCGAACATATAGAAAAAGTATACTTTAATCAAAATGGATCTATTAATCAAGCTAATCATATTAATTTGCGATTTCACGATAAAGTGTATTCAATTGTTTTTCATTTAGGGGCAGGTGATTATTATTTTAAAGAATAAAGGTGCTACTCTTGTTGAAACACTACTCGCTTTTTCTATTTTTATCTCATGTATTGTACTTCTTATTTCATTTTATGTTTTAGGTCATAAACAAAATACAAACATATTTAAACAATATGATCATTATCTGTTATCTCAAGAAAAAAAGGAAAAAGATTTATGGATTCAAGAAGATTACCATGCTCTGATGAATACGGTTTTACGTTAATTGAAGTTTTATTGTCATTGGTTATTACTTTAATGATTGTAATAAACAGTGCAACGATTATTGGGTTTGTTTATAAAAGCCAAAATCCAGAAATAATTGACTCAAAATTACAGAATGCTATGAAAATATTAAGTCAAAATATCGTAACAGGATATGATTATCAATATGGGCGTGAATTAAATTTTAAAAATGAAAAAGATGAAGAAGTTTCTATCTTTTTAGATTCCAAAAACAGATTAATTATGACACCTGGACATTATATATATTGTCATGATATCGAAAGTGTTAATTTTTATAAAAAAGATCACTTGATCTATATTGTTCTTACTACAAAAAAACATCAAAGTACATTTTTAATAGGGAGTGATTATGACGAACCAGAAGGGGACGGTACTGCAAATAACACTTATCATGCTTTTTATTATTACCTTTAATATTTTAACGATTTTTAATTACTGCATTATTCAAGCTAAAGCGATAAAAAGAATTGAATTAATTGATCAACAACGCATATTGGAAGTGACGCTTATCGCATATTTTAAAAATGAAGTTAAAAATAGTTTATTATTGAGTGATGAATATATTGAGGATAATAAGATAGTAAAATACATAGTTGATGATATGGGGGATGAGTATGAAATAACTGTAGAAGAAACAAGCGGTTTTAATGTGATAATGAAAATATCACTAGATAAAAGCAAATTTAAAGTAAATAAAATAAGCTATGAATCAAAATGAAACTATTCACTTTGTAATGAATTTTTGTTATAATGCATAAGAAAAATCATTGTAAAGGAGAATATTATGATTAACGTTAGTGATTTAAGACCAGGTACAACTTTTCAATACGAAGGTAATTTATATACTGTATTAGATTATTCTCACAATAAAACAGCACGTGCAGCTGCGAATATTAAAATTAAAATGAAAAATATGCGCACAGGATCAACTACTGAAATGACTTTTGGTGGGAATGACAAAGTACAAAGAGCTCAAATAGATAAAAACAAAATGCAGTACCTATATAATACAGGGGATGCATTAGTTTTTATGGATAATGAAACTTATGATCAAATTGAGATTCCTGCAGATAATTTAAAATGGGAATTAAACTTCTTAAAAGAAAGTGATGAGGTAGAAGTAACAAGTTTTGAAGGTGAAGTATTAGGAGTTGCTTTACCAATTAATAAACCATTTAAAGTTATAGAAACTGAACCAGCCGTAAGAGGAGATACTGCAACAAGTGCTACTAAAAGTGCAACAATTGAAACAGGTTTCCAAATCAAAGTTCCTTTATTTATTAGTGAAGGAGAAGAAGTTGTTGTTAATACAGTAGATGGTAAATATCAAGGTAGAGCATAAGCGCTAGATTATAGCGCTTTTTTTCATATTTTATTCATTTATTCATATGATAGATTAGGAGGTCACATATGAATAAACAAGCCATCACATTTTTATCTTTATTTTGTTTGATTTTAGTTTTATCAGTCTATTATATTATTATTCCTCCTCAAGATGATCAACACGTATCAACATCATCCTCAACATTGTCTACAATTGCTTCGATGCAACAAAATCTAAATGATACCAGACAATCATTGATTAACGAAAATAATGATATTATTGCCTCTTCAAAATCAAAACAATCACAAATTAATAGTGCTTTAAATCAAATTGCCAAAACAAAAGAAATAATTGCTAAAGAAAAAGAATTAGTTACTATCATTCAAAATAACGGTTATAAGGAAGCTTATGTAGAAATAAAAGATACCTGTATAAAAGTAGTTGTAAATAAAAAACAGGCAACAAGTAAAGATGCAAGTCGTATTATTAAGTTGATTAACGAACAAATGGGGACTGAATATGAAATAGAGGTAAAATTTATTACTGAGTAACTTGAATATTTTGCTTATTTTATATAAAATATGTATATAAAGGAGCAATGTTTATGAGTCAAGAATATTATACAATTGAAAATAAAAATAATTTAGGTGAACGTCATATTTCAACTAATGCTTTTCATTTAACTGCAGTTAATGTTATTAATGATATTGAAGGTGTTGATTTTGAAGGTGGAACAAAAAATATGATTCCTGGAATCAAAGATTCTTTAACTGTTAAAATTAATGATCATAATCAAGTAATTATTCAAGCTAATGTGGTTGTTAATTATGGTGTTAATGTAGGTAAAACAGTAAATAAAATTCAAAATAATATTATTAATGCAATTGATGAAATGATGGGATTTAGAAATGTAAAAGTTAACGTAAATGTTAATGATATTAAATTCTAAGAATTGCCAAAAGGCAGTTCTTTTTTTATCGATGAGATTGTTTAATTTATAGATAAAATATGGTAAAATATTCATATATTTTGGAAGGTAGGATAAAATGAATAAAGTAAGAAAAAAAGTAATTAGAGAAAAGGCAATTATTGCCGTTTATCAATATTTATTAACACAAGTAAACAATGATGAAATTGATGCATTTTTGCTTAATGATAATACATTTAAAAATAATGAAGAAGAGTTAAAATTATGTAAAGAACGAATTAATAGCACAATTGATCATTATGATGAATATGTTAATAAAATCAAACCACATTTAAAAAAAGGATGGACTATTCAGCGTTTATCAAAAATGGAATTAGCTATTTTATTGGTTGCTGTAGATGAATTACAAACAGAAAATAAAAGTGTTGTCATTAATGAAGCGGTCGAATTAACAAAAAAATATTGTGACGATGATTCTTACAAATTTATTAATGGAATTTTAAACAACATTGGATAGAAAATATGTGACTGTATCTGCGCTAAATCGTTATCTTAAAGCTAAAATAGATCAAGATATTCAGTTACAGTCAATCATGATAAAGGGCGAAATCTCAAATTTGAGGTACCATCGATCAGGGCACGTCTACTTTACTTTGAAAGATGAAACTGCAAGTATTAAGGCAGTGATGTTTGCTTCAAATGCAAAAAAGTTAAAAATATCATTAAAAGATGGTGATAAAGTTTATGTTGAAGCTAATACATCTGTTTACCAAATTAGTGGTGAATGTCAACTCATTGTAAAAAACGTAGAATTGGAAGGTGTGGGAGCCCTTTTTTTACAATTTGAGCAGTTAAAACAAAAGTTAGCCAAAGAAGGCTTGTTTGATGAAGGACATAAAAAGTCAATTCCTTCATTTCCAACAAAAATAGCTGTTCTGTCATCATATCCCAGTGCGGCATTGATGGATGTTGTAAGAACTATCAAATCGAGATTTCCTATTGTAAGGATCGTTATTTTCCCAATACCTGTACAAGGGAAAGACGCTTATAAAGAAATAATGAAGACTCTTCGTTATGTTGATACGCTAAAGTTTCATACAATTATTATCGCACGAGGTGGCGGAACAATTGAACAACTATGGAATTTTAATGAAGAGGATTTAGCACGTACGATATATCAATGTCAAACACCTATTATTTCTGGAGTAGGTCATGAAATAGATTTTACTATTTGTGATTTTGTTAGTGATTTAAGAACCGCAACACCAACATATGCCGCTATGGCTGCAACACCAGATATAAAAGAATTAGAAAAAAATGTTGCTTATTACCAATATAATCTTAAACAGCTTATGAATCATATTATATCTGTTAATAAAAAACAAATTGAGCAAATCAAGTCTTTTTATTTATTTAAAAATCCTGAGAAGTTATTTGCCGATTATCATAATCAAATTGTTTTATATCAAGATAAACTTTTAAATTCTTTTAAATATATGTTGTTATCACAAAAAAATTTATACTATCAATCTCAAAAATCATTTATTCATCTTTCTGAACTATTATCACTTAAAATGCATAATCAGTTAGATTCAATAAATGACAGGTTAAATAATAGTATGAAACAATCATTTAAACATCGACAAGAGCAATTTTACTACACAGTTTCTAAGTTAAATGCATTGAGTCCTTTAAAAACATTAGAACGAGGGTACTCAATTGTATTAAAAGATAATAAAAATATTAATAGTATTCATCAATTAAAACCTCATGATGAAATTGAAATACATCTTAAAGATGGTCATTGTAAGGCACAAATTAAGTAGGGGGAAAAGTAAATGGAAAATAATTTAAGTTACGAAAAAGCTATAAAGCGATTAGAAGAAATTATTCATCTTTTAGAAAATGAAAATACATCACTTGATCAAAGTGTTGAATTATTCCAAGAAGGAATCAAATTATCAAAATTATGTTCAGATAAACTGGCCAGTGTGGAAGATAAAGTTGCTAAAATACTAGTTGATGGACATTTAGAAGATTTTAATATTGAGGAGCAAAAAAATGGAAACAATGCTTAATGAAATCAATGAAAGATTAAGTCATATTTTAGACACTTATCCTGATTGTCAAACAAAAAAAGCAATGTATTATTCATTAAACGCTGGTGGCAAAAGAATAAGACCTACTTTAATGCTACTTGCGTTAAAAAGTTACGATATAAATTATCATCCCTATATAGATATTGCTTGTGCCTTGGAAATGATTCACACTTATTCTCTTATACATGATGATCTTCCTGGAATGGATAATGATGATTTAAGAAGGGGCAAGCCTACTTGTCATAAACAATTTGATGAAGCAACAGCCATACTTGCAGGTGATGCTTTGCTTAATGAAGCAGTTAATATTATTATTGATGCTCACTTAGATGATAATAAAACAATTAAACTCATTAAATGCCTTTATCAATCCAGTGGATTAAATGGTATGATTTATGGACAACAACTAGACATTGAAAATGAAAACAAAGAAATAGACATAGATACATTAAGGAAAATACATCATTATAAAACAGGAAAACTTCTTAGTTGCTCATTAAAAATGGCAGCTATTATTGCAAATGAAAAAGACCAAGCTGTTTGGGAAAAAATAGGCTTCAAAATTGGGTTAGCTTTCCAAATTCAAGATGATGTTTTAGATGTAATCGGTGATGAAAAAATCATAGGTAAAAAAACAGGTAGTGACCTTCAAAATCATAAAGTGACTTATGTTTCTCTTTATGGTATTGAAAAATGTCAGGAATTAGTAGATCAGTTGTTCAATGAAGCTATACAGTTATTGTACTCATTAAGAATTAATCACGGATTAATGTTATGTATATTTGAAAAAATAAGGAAAAGAGTGAGATAATACGTGGATGTAAAAAATATTAAAGATCCATTGTTTTTAAAGGACCTCAACAATGAACAATTAAATGATTTGGCTAATGATATACGTCAATTTATTATTCAATCTGTTTCCCGTACAGGAGGACATCTATCAAGTAATTTAGGTATTGTAGAATTAACTATTGCTTTACATTATGTTTTTAACTCTCCTACAGATAAAATTTTCTTTGATGTAGGGCATCAAGCATATGTACACAAAATATTAACGGGGCGTGCTAATGAATTTGACACGCTTAGAAAATACCATGGTTTGTCAGGCTTTCAAAAAAGGTGTGAAAGTCCACATGATGTTTGGGAAGCAGGGCATTCATCAACTGCATTATCAGCAGCAGTTGCGATGGCAGTTGCTCGAGATTTAAATCATGACAGTTATCATGTTGTTCCTGTTATTGGCGATGGAGCAATGGTTGGTGGTGAATCTTTAGAAGCACTTAATCATTTAGGGTCTATTGAAAATAAAGTAATCATAATTCTTAATGATAACCAAATGGCTATTACTAAAAGTATTGGTGGGTTTAATAATTTTTTATCAACAATTAGGTTAAGTGATACTTATCATCATTTTAAGGATGATTACAAAAATGCACTTAGTAAAGGAAAAATAGGAACATTTATTTATCAAATTTCTAAATCTATAAAAGATTTTATTAAACACGGTTTAATTGATGATACGATTTTTGAAGATTTTGGAATTGATTATTTGGGTCCGGTTGATGGACATAATATAAGTGAACTCATTCGAGTGTTTAATATTGCAAAAATCTCTGATAAAAGTGTAGTTGTTCATGTTATTACTAAAAAAGGGAAAGGATATTTACCAGCAGAAAATGATAAAGCAGGCAAATGGCATGGAACTGAACCGTTTAATATTAGTGATGGATCAAGTAAAACATCGCCTAGTTCCAAGATAAGTTGGTCTCAAGTTCTAGCAGATCATGTAGAAAAATGGATGGAAAAAGATAAAGATATTGTTGCAATCACACCAGCAATGATTAATGGTTCTGCTTTACAATCAATTTTTCAACATTATCCACAAAGAAGCTTTGATGTAGGTATTGCTGAAGAACATGCACTAACTTTTACTGCCGGTTTATCAATCAGTAGAAAAAAGCCATTTATATCTGTCTATTCATCATTTATTCAACGTGCATATGATCAAATAAATCATGATATAACAAGAATGAATTTACCTTGTTTAATTGCTGTTGATCGTGCAGGAATTGTAGGCAGTGATGGTCCTACACACCATGGTGTTTTCGATTTATCTATTTTAACGCCATTACCTCATATAGTTATTTTTGCTCCTAAAGATGCTAAAGAAGCAAAATTATACATAAATACAGTATTTATGAATTTTTATCATCCATATGTTGTTCGTATTCCAAGAGGTAAAGTTGAAAATTGCATACTAAATTTAAATGACACTATTCAAATAGGCTCATGGACTATTGAAGGTGTAAAAGAAAACTATGATATAACTATAATTTGTTATGGGGATAATGTTGATCGCATTTTAACTTTACAACAACAAAGTTTTAAAATAAGAGTTGTTAATGCACGTTTTATTAAACCGTTAGACCAAAATATTCTTAAATCAGTAATGAATGATGATAAACCTGTCATTGTATATGAAACTGATTTAAAATTAGGATCTTTAGGAGAACATATAGCATCTTTTTGTAATGATTATGGTATTTCTAAAAAATTCAAACATATTGCAATCGATGATCATTATTCTCCTCAAGGCTCTCTTGATGATATATATCGAGAAGAAAAAATAGACTTAGATAGTGTTTTACAATGTTGTAAGGAGGTTCTTCATGAAGAAAGAAAGAATTGATGTATTATTAGTCGAACAAGGTTTTTTTGACTCGCGAGAAAAGGCAAAAAGAGCAATCATGGCAGGTATTGTCCACGATGACTATGACATTATTGATAAACCTGGAACGAAAATACCTGTAGATTCTAATTTACATGTAAAGGGAGACATTTTACCTTATGTTTCACGAGGCGGTTTAAAACTAGAAAAAGCAATTAAAGAATTCAACATTAATTTGAACGATTGTATTATGGTAGATATCGGTTCATCAACTGGTGGTTTTACAGATTGTGCTTTGCAAAACGGAGCTAAATTAGTTTATGCAGTTGATGTTGGAACAAATCAATTAGTATGGAAATTACGAAACGATCCTCGTGTTATTGTAAAAGAACAAACTAATTTTAGATATGCTACAAAAGATCTTTTTGAATCAGGAATTCCATCAATTGCTACTATTGATGTTTCATTCATTTCTTTAAAACATATATTTAACGCTTTAAAAGATATATTATCCTCAGGTGATCATGTCATTGCATTAATTAAACCTCAATTTGAAGCAGGAAGAGACGATGTTGGAAAAAATGGAATTATTAAAGATAAAAATGTACATACTAGAGTTATTGAAAATGTTTTATCTTATGCAAATGCTGATCATTTATTTTTACAAGACCTTTCTTTTTCACCTATTACTGGGGGACATGGTAATATTGAATTTCTAGCCCATTTTGTTTTTGATGGAGAAAATAATAATAGTATTGATATTCAGACAATTGTTGATGAAGCACATTTATGCTTTAAAGGATAGGTGAGAATATGCTTAATAGTTTATATATTGAAAATTTTGCAATTATCGATCGTTTAACAATAGATTTTTCTGAAAGTATGACTGTATTGACAGGAGAAACTGGTGCTGGAAAATCTATCATTATTGATGCCATTGGACAATTACTTGGTGAACGCAGTCAAACAAGCCTTGTAAAAAAAGGATCTAAAAAAGCATTTATTGAAGGTGTTTTTTCTCTAAATCATCCTACTTTAGAACTTACTAAAGAATTTGAAATTTACGATTTGCAATTAGATGAAGAAATTGTGGTTTCTAAAACAATAAAAGATGATGGGAAGGCATCTATGAAACTCAATTATCGCACTGTTTCCCAAAGTGTAATTAAAAAGTTGATTCCTTATATTATAGATATTCATAATCAATTTGATACCCATCAATTATTTAACCCTCAAACTCATTTGGCTATTTTAGATCAATTTATTGGTAAGAAAATAAATGAAATATATAATCAATATATTAATCATTATCATCAGCTAGTATCTTTAAAAAAGAAAAAAAATACTTTAGAAAATGAAGTTCTCAGTGACGAACAACTTGATTTTTATCGAACACAAATTAATGAAATTAATGAAATTGATTTAGAAAACATTGATGAAGAATATTTATTAAAAGAAAAGCAAAGAATACAAAATTATGAGAAAACAAAACAAAGAATGGATCAATATAATGAATACGTTGATGGATATCAGGGTGCAATAAGTCAATTAAAGAACGCTTTAGACCAATTGCAATACTTAACAGATGATTCTCATTTTGAAAACTTCTATAGCAAAATATATGATTTATACTACAATTTGATAGATGCAAATGATAATTTAAATAACTACTACCAAGAATTTAATTTTGATGAAAACTATATTAATGAAATCCAAGAAACATTATTTACTTTAAATAAACTTAAAAGAAAATATGGACAAGATATTGAATCTATTAAAAAAAGCAAAAATGAAATTCAAGAAAAAATTGATCATTTTCATGATAGAGATCAAATTCTTATTAATTTAAATAATGAAATTACAGAACTTACTAAACAAAGTCAAAAAGAAGCTCAACAAATGTCAGATATAAGAAAAAAATATGCTCATCAATTTGTCGATTTAGTAAGTAGCATCCTAAAAAAATTATATCTTGAAAATGTACGTTTTGACTTTCAATTTGACCAAGTAGAACTCTCTCAAAACGGTATAGACAATGTCACAATGATGATTTCTACTAATCCAGGGCAAGATTTACAACCATTACACAAAATAGCTTCAGGTGGTGAATTATCACGGATCATGCTTGCTATTAAAACTGTATGTAATCAGTTTACTTCTATTGAAACGATGATTTTTGATGAAGCTGATACCGGTGTAAGTGGCAAAGTAGCTGAAAGTATCGGTAAGATTATGCATGAAATTTCAAAAAAACAACAAGTTATATGTATTACTCATTTAGCGCAAGTTGCTGCTTTTGCAGATCATCATTTGTCAATTGAAAAAAATGCTAATAAAGATCAAACAACTGTAACGATCCATGAACTATCACAAGAAAAAAGTATTCATGAAATTGCAAAAATGATTTCTGGTAAAGATGTTACAGAAGAATCATTAAATCATGCTCGTAAATTAAAACAAAATAGCGTATAAATAAAAGCATAGATGCCAAAATATATTGTAGCCATGCTACAAAAAGGAGGTGTCTATGCTTTTAAAAAAGCTAACAGTTTCCTTAATTGTTCTATTATTAATCATTATAAATATTACGTCAATATTTGGATTAGATGTCTATCTAGGTGGTGAATCAGTAGGGGTAGTTCTCAATTATAATGGTGTCTTAATAACTGGAGGTTATGATATTGAAATTGATGGAAAAAAATATAATCCATTAGATTATGATTTCAAAGTGTTGGATTTGATTACAAAAGTTAATGGAAAAAAAATAGAAAATATTGAATCATTAACAAAAGTATTTGAAGACAACCAAGATCATTACCAAATAACATTATTGAGAAATCAAGTTGAATTAAATAAAACACTTTTAATACAACGTCATCAAAATGAATTTAATTCCGGTTTATATGTAAAAGATGCATTAAGTGGATTAGGAACGATGACATATTACAACCCTCACACTCGTCAATTTGCCTGCTTAGGTCATGAAATGAATGATCACGGTATCCAACTCAATAACGGGACTATTTATCAAGCTTCTGTTCATTCTATTAAGAAAAGTCAAAAAGATCAAATTGGACAAAAAAACGGGAAAATTGGTCAATCTAAAATAGGGACAGTTTTACAAAATAATGATTTTGGTATTTTTGGACAATACGAAATTCCAATGTCAGATTCCAATAAAATCGAGACATCCTCAATGGAAGATGTCAAATTAGGAAATGCTTACTTTCTTACATCGCTTAATGATAATAAAGTAACGAAATGTGAAATAGAAATCACTTACTTGCAAAAACAGTCTGTCCCTCAAGAAAAAGGAATACAATTTAAACTTATAGATCAAAATATTCTTCATCAAACTGGAGGTATTATCCAAGGAATGAGTGGTTCTCCGATTATTCAAAATGGTAAATTAATAGGCTGTGTAACACATGCTAATTCAAGTAATCCTGTAATAGGATATGGTGTGTATATTGACTGGATGATTAATAATGAAGAAAAGAAATGACTCTGTCATTTCTTTTCATTTTGACAAAAAATACCTTTAATATGAAATAAATGTCAGAATATTTTTATAATACGAAAATATTAATTACGTTTTTCCATAATACAGTAACGTTTTTTTATTATCTATAAAAAATAATTATGAGAATTTATATAATGTTTTTGTTGGTAAGAGAAAAACGGAGGAAAATTATGGAAAAATATAAAGTGTATTTATTAGAAGAAAATAAAGAATTATTGGACAAAATAAAAAAAACAATAGAAGAAGATGAATTATTCTTAAGTGTCACATCTTGTACCAATGCCTTAGAATGTATAAATCATTTAAGTAAAAATCAGTACGATTTGTTTATTATAGATCTCATGACTTCTCAATTAGATGGAATTGGTGTATTGGAACGTATTAATGCAATAAATAAAAATGCATATAAAAAAGTTGTCTGCATGACAAATTTTACAAATCTTATTATTTGTGATGCTTTAGAAAAATTAAATGTAAGTTATTGTTTTAAACAACCTTTTGATTTTCAGTACTTTATGTCTACTTTAAAGAAAATTATGATTAACCAAAATCAACATTCTGTTGATATGGAATCAGAAAATAAAAAATATCAAAAAATTAAGATTGAAAATGAAATTACTGAAATATTACATGAAGTAGGCATTCCTGCTCATATTAAAGGATATATGTATTTACGAACAGCTATCATGACTACATACTATAATATTGAAATATTAGGGCAAGTAACAAAAGTATTATATCCTGATATTGCTCGTAAATATAATACTACATCTTCCCGTGTCGAAAGAGCTATTCGTCATGCAATAGAGGTTGCTTGGAACCGAGGTAATACAGAAGCTATTGATGATATATTTGGTTATACAGTGAGTGCCTCTAAATCAAAACCAACAAATTCCGAATTCATCGCAATGATTGCAGATAAGTTACGTCTAGCTCACAAAACAGCTCTTGCAAATAAACATCATTATTTATAAAATAATGTATAGAAAGTGGGGGATGAATCTTGCAAATTATATTTCATATCGATTTAAATGCATTTTATGCAAGTGCTGAAGCATCAGTTGATCCCTCGCTTATAGGAAAACCGGTTGTCATCTCAGGAATGAACAGAAGAAGTATTGTTTCCACCGCATCATATGAAGCCAGAAAATATGGCATTCATTCTGCTATGCCACTTTTTCAGGCTAAACAATTATGTAAGAATTTGATTATAAAACCTGTTAATTTTGACTTGTACCGACGACTTTCTAATGATTTTTTTACAATAATTAGAACATATAGTTCTATTATTGAAATTGCAAGTATAGATGAATGTTATGTCGATATGACTGATTATATTAGAATAAATCAATGTCAACCTTATGATCTTGCTTTAAAAATTCAAAATCATGTTTATCAATCACTCAAGCTCAAGTGTTCTATTGGAATAGCACCTAATAAATTTTTAGCAAAAATGGCCAGTGATATGAAAAAACCAATGGGAATAACTATATTGACTAAATATAACCTTAAAGAGTTAATGTGGCCTCTTGATATTTCTGATATGTATGGAGTCGGAAAAAAGACAGTACCTAAATTAAAGAAGGTGGGCATTAATACAATTGGTGATATTGCCCAATATAAAAATTATAACAAATTAAGAACTGTAGCTGGGAAATACGCACTTATTTTATATCGTAAAGCAAATGGTATTGACAATCAAAAGGTCCATGTTAATCGTGATGATTTAAAATCAGTAGGACATTCTACTACTTTACAATATGATAGTAATGATACTGATCAATTATATGAAATTCTTAATCATCTAGCAAAAAGAGTATCATTGCGGGCTAAAAAAAACAATCTTGTTTCTAACTCAGTCAGTATTACAATTAAATATAGTCGTTTTGACACTGTTTCTAGACAAACTATTCTTCAGGATTATATTAATGATTATGAATCAATAATATCTACAGCTAAATATCTTTTTGATTCAAATTATAACGGCCAGCCTGTAAGATTATTAGGTATATCTTTAAACAATACAATTAATATCAATGATCAAATTGTACAAATTTCCTTATTTGATCATCAACAAATTAAAAAAGAAGAAAATACAACCCGTGATTTTATTCATAAATTAAATAAAGAACATCATTTAAATTTAAAAACAGCTGCCGATACTTTAAAAAGAAAATAATTACCGAATAAATTATAAAAAGACATCATAATGTTTACTGGGAGGTAAACTTGTGATGTCTTTTAAAAAAAATAAATTAATCTTATATATACATCAGTTTATTATCTTAATGATTATATTTTCTATCTTGTTTGCCATATATTTTTTATTTAATAATAACGGGAATTTATTAAATTATTTATATGAGCCTATATTTATTTCTAATAATCATCATTATCAGCTCTATTTAGTTCATACAATAGGCTACATAATTCTTTTAACTATATTTGCCACAAGTTATTTGGGTATACCATTTACTTGTCTTTTGATAACTTATCGAATTCTTGCAATTATTTATAGTTTGGCAAAAATAGGAACGATTCAACTTAATTTATATTTAATATTTGTTATAATTATTCCTCAGATTATCCTTGAATTACTCATCACTTATGTTACTTCTTTTTATAGCATAAGATTCTCTCTACAGACATTCTTACTAAATTTTGTTTTTCAAGAAAATTATCGTTTTAAAGAATTAATTAATTATTTTTTAAATGATTATATAATGAGTATTCTACTTGTATTTATTTCAATAGTGATTAAAATATACCTTATATAAGGTATGAAAGAGGTATTTATGAATAATCAAGAACTAATTAATCACTTTCTTCAATATTTAATTGTTGAAAGGGGCCTAAGCCATAATACAATACAAAATTACAAACAAGACTTAACAAAATTCGTTAAATTTATAGAAACAGAATGCAAGATAACATCTATAAATGATGTGAAGCGCGAACATGTACAGCTATTTTTAAAACATGAAGATCATCTAGCAAAAAGTACAATTTCTAGAGAAATTACTTCACTACGAATGTTTTACAAATTTTTAAAAAGAGAACAACTTGTAGAGATAAATATGATGTCTTACTTTGATCTTCCTAAACAAGCTGATCATTTACCAGTAGTCCTTTCTTATGATGAAGTTACACGTTTGCTGGATTCCATTGAAATGAAAGATTTTAAATCTGCAAGAAATAGAGCAATGGTTGAACTATTATATGCTTCAGGAATTCGTGTTTCTGAACTCATTCAAATTAAATTATCTGATATCAATCTTAATCAAAATGATTTAAAAGTAATTGGAAAAGGTGATAAAGAACGGATTGTGCCTATTAATAATTATGTTAGTCAAATTATTCATAAATATATAGTTGATTATCGTAATCCTTTTTTGCAATTTGAAGATAATCCATTACTTTTTTTTAACAACAAAAAACAAATGATTTCTCGTAGATCATTTTATAACACACTAAGAAAAATAGCAAAAGAAGCAGGCATAACAAAAAATGTATCACCTCATACTTTAAGACATAGTTATGCTACTCATTTACTTGAAAATGGGGCTGATTTACGTTCAATTCAGGAATTATTAGGACATAGTGATATATCAACAACAACAATTTATACACATGTTTCAAATTCAAAATTAAAAGAAGACTACAATAAATTATTTAAAAAAGGAGATTGATTTTATGAAATACAAAAGAATATTTTTAATCGTGATGGATTCACTTGGCATTGGAAATGCATTAGATGCCAAAGATTATGATGATGTTGGTGCTAATACATTAAAACATATCTGTGAAAGAAATAATGGATTGAATGTACCTTACCTAGAAGGGTTAGGATTAGGATCATTGGGCCAATTTAAGGGAATTTACCCACTACATAATCAATTAGGTTATTCCTTAAAACTCAATGAAGCATCTAATGGAAAAGATACAATTACAGGCCATTGGGAAATGATGGGATTAAAAATTACAAAGCCCTTTGTTACTTTTACTGATACAGGATTTCCAAAAGAATTTATTGAAGAATTCGAAAAAAGGACAGGTAGAAAATGTGTAGGAAATATAGCGGCAAGTGGAACTGAAATTCTAGATGTATATGGTGAACATCAAATGAAAACAGGCGATTGGATTGTATACACTTCATCAGATTCAGTTTTCCAAATAGCTGCGCATGAAGATATTATTCCTTTAAATGAACTTTATGATGCATGTCAAATAGCAAGAGAAATAGCAATGGATGACCGCTATAAAGTCGGTCGCATTATTGCTAGACCATACATAGGAAAAGGGAAGGGAACTTTTAAAAGAACTTCTAATAGACATGATTATGCACTTAAACCATTTTCCAAAACAGTATTGAATAGTTTAAATGATGCACAATATCATGTTATTGCATTAGGAAAAATATCTGATATTTTTGTAAACGAAGGAATTAATGAATCAATTAGAACAATAAATAATGATGATGGTATGGACAAGTTAATCATGGAAGCAAAAAAATCATTTTGTGGTTTGGTGTTTTTAAATTTAGTCGATTTTGATGCAGTGTATGGTCATCGTAGAAATCCTATTGGATATGGACAAGCTATTGAAAAATTTGATCAACAATTATTTGAATTTATGAAATATATTAATTCTGATGATTTAGTTATGATTACAGCTGATCATGGCAATGATCCAACTTATAAAGGAACTGATCATACTAGAGAACAAGTCCCACTTATTATTTATAACAAGGAATTTAAGAATCCTTGTCAACTACCAACCATGGATACATTTGGTATTATTGGCGCAACAATTGCTGATAACTTCAATGTATCATATAATGGTATCGGAAAATCAATTTTAAATATGTTAGATTAATGGAGTACAATAAATGGAAAAAAAAGAATTTAATAAACTTTTATTATTATCAATGGGAGCCTATATAATTGCTGGTTTTATGTTTGCAATTGGCTTAATTATGAAGCAAACTGTGCTTTTAATTACTTTTTATATTATCGCTGCAGCATTAATGATATCAGGAGTAATTGCTTTATTTAATAATTACAAGAAAAATAAAATAAAACTTTTGTTATTTTTATGTATTATTGGTACTATTTTATTTATCCTTATAAGTACTGCGATGATTGCATCATTATAGAAGAAGATTTCTCTTCTTCTTTTTGTTATGCCACTTTTATAAGTGGCATAATATACATTATGCGAAGTAAGATATATTGAACGGAACCTCCATTTATAATAAAACAAGGAGCAAAAAGCTCCTTGTGTGCAAACTCTACTTTTCATCCTTATTAGCTTTATCAAACGAATCATATAATTTAGTAACATATTGTCCATTGAAACATGATAAACATAATCCACATGTATGTTCTTTTTTAAAATGAATAGACTTTCTTAAACCATCTTCACTAATAAATGCTAATGAATCAGCTTGGATATATTTACATAGTTCATCAACATCCATTTTATTTGAAATAAGCTCTTCTAAAGTCGAAGTATCAACCCCATAAAAACATGGGAATTTTATTGCTGGTGAAGCAATACGTACATGTACTTCTTTTGCTCCCGCTTCTTTTAATAATCTTACAATACGCTTAGAAGTAGTTCCCCTAACAATTGAGTCATCAATCATAATCACTTTTTTATCTTTTACAATTGAAGATACAGCAGATAATTTCATTCTAACGCCCTGTTCTCTTAATTCTTGAGTTGGTTGAATAAAAGTACGCCCCACATATTTATTTTTAACTAGTCCCATTTCATATGGAATTCCAGAAGCTTCTGCATAACCAATAGCTGCAGAAATAGATGAATCAGGAACCCCTATGACAACATCTGCTTCAACTGGTGATTCATAATACAATTGTTTACCAGCAAGTTTTCTAGTTGTGTGTACATTAATTCCATCTAAAGTACTGTCTGGTCTAGAAAAATATATGTATTCCATTGCACATATCTTATCCACTATCTTATCTTGTGTATAGATTTTGGAAAGTAGTTGTCCATCTTTTACTCTTACAATTTCACCTGGTTCAACATCTCTTACATATTGTGCACCAACAACATCTAAAGCACATGTTTCTGAGGCAAAAACATAAGCACCATTTGGCATTTTACCAATAGATAATGGTCTTAATCCGTATTTGTCTCTTGCAGCATATAAACGATCTTCAATAAGTATTAAAAAAGCAAACGCTCCATCTAACATATCTAAAGATTTGCAAATACGATCAATCATTCGACCACTCTGTCTTTTAATTAAATGTCCTAATACTTCTGTATCAGAAGATGAAGAAAAAATGCTTCCTTCTTCTTCTAATTTTCCCCTTAATATATTAGCATTAACTAAATTTCCATTATGACATATACTCATTGAACCATTTAAAGTTCTAAATAAGAATGGTTGTACATTAGCAATACCACCTCCACCGGCAGTAGAGTAACGCACATGCCCTATTGCAGCATCACCATCCAATTGATCCATTTTTTCAGGATTAAAGATTTCTGTAACTAATCCTTCTCCTTTATGTATTTTAAATTTTTTTTCACTATTGACAGTACATATACCTGCAGCTTCTTGTCCCCTATGTTGTAAACTATGTAATCCATAATAACAAATATTTGAAGCATTCTTATTACCAATTACGCCAAAGACACCACATTCTTCATGTAATTCACGATCTTCTAGTATCATTTTTAGTCTTCTTCCTCCTCATGTAAAAATATTTTATAATGCTTGAAATTTATAGTCAATGAATTTTTTAATAGATTTCATTGATATAAAGTGGACTTTTTGTTTTTAAAGAAAAATTAGCAAGCATTTGACAATATGGTTTACTATTCCATTCAACATCAATAGATTCTGGTAAATCAAATTGGACAACTTTATATTTTTCAAGAAGAAAATTAATAATTGGCACTATATATTTTTTTTCAGTATAAATAAATTCTGTAATAATAAGTTCATTACGATTTATTTCATACTCTATATATCCTATTAATTCGTTATCAACTTTAATGAATTTTAAATTTCTATTCAATGATTCTAATCTTGGAATGAAGTAATTTCGATAATAATTATTGTCTCTTACATAATATCCATCATATTGTTTACAATGTCTTTTATAAAGCATTAATAAGTTTTCTTCTTTTTCTTTAATATCAACATCATCAATAAATATAATATCTTTTAATTCCTCATTATCTATAACCTTATCTGCCCTATAATGAATATTGATATAAGTGTCTTTAAATCCTAAATGATGATATATTTCAGGTATGTATGCTTGTAACATCACTTGTTTATTTTTAAAATCATTATCTAAAACATAACGAATCATCGTATTCATACAGCCATTGTGTCGGAAAGCTTTTTTTACAATAACACCTAAAATAAAATACACTGATTTAATTTTATCATGTTCAGAAATAGTAAATGGCCTAATTTGCATACAGCCAATAATCTTTTCATTATTTTGTAGTAGATATGTATTTTCTTTTTTATAAAGGTGAGAAAAATAAAATTGTGTAGATAATTGATCTTCATCCTCAAATGTGTTTAACCAGTTCGATTGAAGTAGATTAAAATCAGAATCTTCAGCCTTTCTAATACGCAAATTTTTTTCAATAATTGTGTATTTTTTTACCATGTGATCAGGATGTAAATCCATTTTTGATTTTCTTAAACTTTCAAGTCCCATATCCTCCTCACGGTTAACATAAAGTGCATCAGGATAGTTATTTTGTAGAAATAATTGACCAATAAGTACATATAAACCTCTAATATTTTTATTTGCCTTTTCAAAATGAATCTCAATAGTTTGATGATATAATTCTGATCCAATAGCAAATGCTTCTATTTCATTATTAATATAAATACAACCTGTTTTTAAATGAAGCTCATGACGATGAATTAAAGCATACATAATGGCAATGTATTCTGATTGTATAGATTCTTCATTATCTTTTGAATCATCCCATTTTCTTAAACATTTTAAAACTGCATCAATATCGTGGTCTTCTATTTCTTTATAAATATAATCTATATTACTTTTTTTAAATGCATTAAGATGATTTCGCCTTTTTTGCATTTTTTTACCTTTTAAAGTCATTAAATTTTCTTTTAGGTAGACATAGTCAAAGTTATTCCTGTCTTCTATACAAAGAAGTTCAGAATGATTAATTTTTAATTTATTAACAAAATCTTCTGTTGCTACCTCAATTTTAAAAGAAAAATGGTTCTTATTTGCATAGTTTTTCATGTACTCTATTGCATCATCAATATACTTTGATTTGCAAAAGGGCATTGAAAAAAAGCGTTCATTTCCATAAGTATGAAGCATCACCAAGAAATGTTCTTCTTGATGATAAAAAATATTGTACTCATGATCCCATAGCATCATATTAACAAAGTTGCTATTATAACCATCATACTGTGCTAAATCTAAATAATATTTGACTGTTTTGTAATCATTCAATGTTAATTTTTTCATAAAAACCTCTCTTAACAAAACACATTATAGACTAATCTTTCATAAATATAAAATAGAATGCAAAAAAAATTAGGCATTTGCCTAATTTTTAAAACTATGTATTGGTGCAGGAATACGTCCCCCACGATTAATAAATTCAGCACATCCAAATTTGTTAATTGGCATGATTGGTGCATAACCTAACAAGCCTCCAAATTCAACTGTTTCTCCAACAGTTTTACCAATTACTGGAATAATTCGAACAGCTGTTGTTTTTTGATTAATCATTCCAATTGCCATTTCGTCAGCAATAATTCCAGAAATAGTTGTATTAGCAACATCACCAGGAATAGCAATCATATCTAATCCAACTGAACATACACATGTCATTGCTTCTAATTTTTCAAGAGTAAGTGCACCATTTTCAACTGCGTTAATCATTCCTTGATCTTCACTTACTGGAATAAAAGCACCAGATAGCCCGCCAACATAAGAAGATGCCATTACACCACCTTTTTTAACTTGATCATTTAAAATGGCAAGTGCAGCCGTTGTTCCTGGAGCACCCACACTATCTAAGCCCATACCTTCTAAACAATCAGCAATACTATCACCAACTGCTGGTGTTGGAGCTAAAGATAAATCAATAATTCCAAAAGGAACATTCAATTTTTTTGATGCTTCTTTGGCAACTAATTGGCCAACACGTGTAATCTTAAAAGCAGTCTTTTTGATAGTTTCACATAACTCACCAAAATCTGCACCTTTGCATTTTTCAATTGCATTTTTAACAACACCTGGTCCACTAACACCAACATTAATAATACAATCAGCTTCACTTACACCATGAAAAGCTCCTGCCATAAATGGATTATCATCAGGTGCATTACATAAAACAACTAATTTAGCACACCCAATTGAATCATTTTCGGCAGTAAGTTCTGCTGTATTTTTAATAATATCACCCATAAGTTTAACAGCATCCATATTAATTCCTGTTTTAGTTGAACCTACATTTACAGAGCTACATACGTAATTTGTTACTTTCATTGCTTCAGGAATAGATTCAATTAATAGTTTTTCAGCAGGTGTCATTCCTTTTGAAACAATTGCACTATATCCACCAATGAAATTCACTCCCAATTCAATAGCACATTTATCTAATGTTTTTGCGATTTTTACAAAATCACTTGTACTATGACAAGCATTTGCTCCTACAAAGCCAATAGGAGTAACTGAAATTCTTTTATTAACAATAGGAATTCCATATTTTTTTTCAATTTCTTGACCAGTAGGTACTAAGTTTTTTGCAACACGCATAATCTTTTTATAAACATTATCACATAAAACATTAATATCATGATCCATGCAATCCAACAAGCTAATACCAAGAGTAATGGTTCTTACATCTAAGTTTTCTTGTTCAATCATCTTATTAGTTTCAGTAACTTCGAATAAATTAATCATATTTCCTCCCCATATTAAATACGATGCATTTTGTTAAAAATATTTTCATGTTGTAATTTAATGTTAACACCAATTTTTTGACCTAATTGATCTAAATCTTCACATACGTTTCCAAAATCTTTATCCATTTTAGATAATTCTACAATCATCATCATATTAAAATATCCTTGTATAATTGTTTGTGAAATATCTAAAATATTAATATTGTTATCAGCAAGAAAAGAACAAACTTCAGCAATAATCCCCACTTGATCTTTTCCTACGACAGTAATAATCCCCTTTTCCATAATGTGTCCTCCTTAATTTTTAGATATTATACCATATTGTATACAATAAAAAAAGTCTCTTTTTTTTTAACAATAAAAAAAGGATGCATCTAAGCATCCTCATTAGATTATTCACCTAATAATTTTAAAGCGTTTTCGAATACAGCTTTACCATTCATTGTTCCATAATCTCTCATATCGATTACATCAACAGGGATTGGTCCAGCTTTACGTCCTGCTGCTAATTTTTCAATTGCAGCTTTTTGGAATCTAACTTGAGGTCCAAGTAAGATACAATCTACTTCTTCTAACACTCTTGGTGCATCTGAAAAAGGTAAAGCAAAGATTTTACATTCGTAATTTGCATCCTTTGCTGCTGCTTCCATTTTTGTAACTAATAAACTTGTTGACATACCTGCCGAACATACTAATAAAATGCTTTTCATTTTTTACACTCCTTTTTTTAACCTGTATTTATTTTACCAATTATTCTTTATATTGTAAACACTTTCTTAAAATTTTTTTCTCATTTGGAAAATGACATTTCTTGTTAAAAGAGTATAATTAAAGTGATAGTATAAAAAGGAGAAATATGATGAGAATTCTACTAATAAGCGATACCCATATGTATAATGAAAAAATGGATCATATTTTAGAACATGAAAAATACGATATAGTCATTCATTGTGGAGATATTTCTGTTGATGAAGATGATCCACATCTAAAAAAAATGCTTGTAGTTCAAGGAAATCATGATCAGTCATTTTTACCTATTACAATTAAAAAAAACATTGATGGATATCATTGCTTAATTACTCATGGGCAAAAATTCGATGTTTACCGTGGTTACGATAAATTGTCTCAATATATGGATAATAACGATCTACAAATATGTTTTCACGGTCATACCCATGTTCCCACATATATTCACCAAAATAATAAAATATTTATTAATCCTGGAAGTGTCATGATTAATCGAGCAGAATATGGATTCGGTACCTATGCAATAGTAGAAATTCATCAAAAAAACATCAATGTAGAATTTCATCACGCAGACACTTTTGAGATTGTAGATATGAAAATTATTAATGAAGGAATGAAGATTCTCGAAGAATTTAAAAAATTACTAAAATAAATGGACTTGATTAACTCAAGTCCATTTATGCATTTCGTTTGTTTCTTTCATCATTTCTTTTTCGTTTATATTCAATAATAAACATAACTTCTTTTAAATCTTCATCAGGAAGTTCAGTTAATAAACGTGCTATATTAGCGATATTATAATAATCATATTTTTTCCCACTCATAATTTCTTCTACACTTCTGCCATATAGATTTGAAAAAATTTTCAATTCACCAACTGTAATATCACGTTTACCATTTTCTATATCTGAAATAGCTGAATGAGGAACATTAAGATGTGCGGCAACATCCTTTTGTGTAAGATGTTTAAAATTTCGATATGAACGTAATCTTTTAGCTAATTCTAAATCTATTGCCATATAATTCCTCCTAAATTCTTTATACCTAAATTTTAGCATTTTCAAAATTTAACTGCAATTAAATTTTGAAAAAATATAATTAATTATGCATTTTTAGATATATAATTTGTAAAAAAGAAAAACAGGATTAAAAATATCCTGTAAATGTGTTTAGATTTGTCGTATTGATTACTGACCTATTATTAATAATATGATCATATCTATTAATAATCTTTTTGATATCATCAAATGCCTCATTAGTAAAATTTAAAATGATTGCATCTGCATTAAAATAATCTAATTCATAACATTCGAGTGTCTTATAATGCAAAATATAATTATTACAATATGTGTCAGTAAGAATATCAAATAATTTCCCTTTACGATCTTTTAATTGATATGTACCATGTTTACATAAATTACACTTATCAACTTTTTTCCCTAAATAAAATTGACTTATAATACAATGTTTCATATTCATATTTGTAATTTTTCCATAAGCAATAAAATAAGATTTTTGAGTAGTATGAATATTATTGATTTGTTTTTCCGTCATTTCATAAGGTATCACAAAATCATTATTTAATGCTTCTATCCCATAATCGTTGCATAGGTTGAAATTATTGCTTAAAATCACTTTCTTTTTTTCCTTTATTAATTGCAATGCACCATAATCGCTAACAAGTACCTGATTAAACAAATTAAACAAATCAGATTCGATAAATTCATTTAAATCATCTTGCGAGTATAAATAAGGTATATATGGTATGATACGATCATCAATATTATCCATCTTATTCAAAAGAAAAAACGGAATAAATACATGATGAACTTGATTTAAATCAATAGCACTATATTGTTTTAAATTTGAAATCATAACATTAAGTTCTTTTACTTGTTTTCTTTTCGTGAGTTTTTTATCTAATATGACGTGAACTGATTCTTGATGCTTATTTAATTTCTTTTGTTGAAACTGTGCGATAGCTTCTCTCCTTAAGTCATTTAAAGATTTAATCGGAATAATGCCATTATCACAAAAATCAATTGTAATTTTATCTAAATGGTAAATTGTGTTTCCTAATTTAGATAACTGTTGTTTAATTCTCTCAGTTGATAATGGCGTTTTTAAAGCCTTTTCTATTGTTTGTGTAGTGTGCACCGTTAAAGACGTCGAATCATCATATACAGTTAAAGTCAAAGGCTCATTAATCTTACCGATTACTTTCATAGAAATAGGTAAAGAAATATTTTCATGTTGAATATATTTTTGTAATTCTTTTTCATATACATAATCACTTATTTTATAAACATCTTGTTTTATATCAATTTCTTTATTTAATTCAATTTCAATAATATCATCTTTATATGCTTCATTCACCAATAAACGCTTTTTAAACATCTTTGTCACTGTACGTGTCAGTTCTTCTTTAGGAAAATAAAGACGCTCATTTTGATGAATTAAATTTGTTAAACGTAGTATAAGTTTTTTTTCTTTTTTATTGTATCTTACTATTTGTGCAACTTTAACACCTCTATTTCCGGGAATGTCTGATGAAACAAAATTTTTGTCATTCCATAAAAATCCACCAGTAAATCCACGATTAAAGATCTTCATCATATTATTTTTGGCTTGTTGAGTATCTATAGGTTGATTTTTGTAATAAGCATCTATCGCTTGACGATAAGAAGAAACAACACTCGCTACATACTCTGGCTTTTTCATTCTTCCTTCAATTTTAAAAGATTTAACACCCGCTTCAATCAATCTAGGAATATGATCAATAGAACATAAATCTTTAGGTGAAAGTATATATTTATTTTCATTATGCTCTATTTTACCATTTTTTAAAAACTCATACTGTAATCGACATGGTTGCCCGCACGCACCCTGATTACCACTTCTTTTAGCAATCATACTACTCATCAAACATTGACCAGAGTAAGACATACAAATTGCACCATGAACAAAAACTTCAATGTCAATGTTTGTATCATGGCAAATATCTTCAATTTCATCTATTGATGTTTCTCTAGCAATGACAACACGATCAACATTTTGACTTTCAAAATATTGAACACCAGCTTTATTTTTGACACTTGCTTGTGTAGAAATATGAATTTCAAAATGGGGAAAGTATTTTTTTACAAAATAATACAATCCCATATCTTGAATAATCAATGCATCTACATGAATAGAATATAAATAATTGATGTATTCTAATAATTCTTCAAATTGAGAATTTTGGTATAAAATATTTACTGTCACATACAATAGAACTCGATGTAAATGACAGTATTCGACTGCTTTTTTTAATTCATCACGATCAAAATTGGTAGCATAGGCACGAGCACCAAAAAGCTGTCCACCTAAATAGACAGCATTTGCACCAGATTGAACTGCAGCAACCATTGCTTCATAACTACCGGCAGGTGCAAGTAATTCTATCTCTCCTTTTCTCATCTTATGCCACCTTAACTAATTCAACACATAACTTTGCAGAAGCTTCACTTGCTTTTTTTAAATACTCATCAAATTGAATAGACGAATTGCCTTTACCAAATACATCAGATAATGAACGTGTAATAATAAACGGAATTTGGTATTTATAACAAGTTTGTGCAATAGCAGTTGATTCCATTTCACTACAAAGTGCATTAGGAAAATTATTTTTTATTTCATCAACTTGTACTTTTTGATGAATAAATTGATCTCCAGATACAATTAAACCATGATGATATGTAATATTCATTTCATTTAAGATTGTTTTAGCCTTATCAACTAAGATCGAATCTGCTTTAAAAACAACTGGCATTCCTGGTATTTCGCCAATTTGTCTACCAAAAGCAGTAACATCAACATCGTGATATGCTACTTCCTTTGAAATAACAACATCACCTACATTTTGATTAGATTGTAAACCACCTGCTGAACCAATATTGATAATAAAATTTGGGTGATATTCACTAATTAAAATAGATGTACAAATTGCAGCATTTACTTTTCCAATTCCACCCTGTAAAACAACAATATCTTTATCAAAAACTTTGCCTTCGTAAAAATGACAATCCAATATTTGCTTTTCTTGATTGATTTCACATTTATCTAAAATAGCATTTACTTCTTCTTCCATTGCTCCAATAATACCTATCATCATTTTGCCTCTTTTCTACAAACAAATATAACTCTTTCACAGTCATCATGATATTCACCAAAATCACTGTAAATTTCAATATCTTTAAATCCTACTTCTAATAACATGTTTTTGTATTCATCTACTGTCAATGTTTTTTGTATATGTTCTTCGCTTACATGTTCATTTTCAATCTTATCAATAATTTCAACATGATGTACAACATGTCCATATCCTAACGAATCTACTTTCCACTTGAAATAAAAATCAGGATCATCATTTTCTTCAAGATAATCTTTTAGAATATTTTCCATCTTATAAATACTATCTACATCAAATATAAAACAACCATCGTCTTTGATAGCATTAAAACAGTTAACAAATGTCTTTTTCACTTCATCACGTTCTATAATGTAATTAAGAGAATCACATAAACATAAAACTAAATCTAATTTTTGATCAACTATAAAATCTCGCATATCTATGCGTCCTAGCATCAATTCAACGTTTTGTCTTGAAGCTTTCATTCGTGCAACTTCTAACATATCTTTAGATAAATCAGTTGCATAAACCTCCTTCTTTCGCTTGGCTAGACGCACTGCAATTTCGCCAGTACCACATCCTAATTCCAAAACAGTTTGAAAATCAGCATGTTCTTTTATAAATTGAACGTAATCTTTATAAAAATCAGCATCCATTAAACTATCATAATAATATGCAAATGCTTCGTATGACATTATTTTAATAACTCCTCAATATCCACTGTTGGCATATCTGCCCATAATTTTTCTAAGTTATAGTTTTTTCTTTCTTCTGGATCAAATAGATGAACAACAATATCTCCATAATCCATCAAAATCCATTGACTTGCTTTTTTACCTTCAATAGATTTAACGGAATATCCGTTTTCTTCGCATTTTTCTTCAACATTATCTTTTAAAGCTAACATTATTCTTTCATTAGCAGCAGTAGCAATGACAAAATAATCACATACAGGGCTAGTCATCCCCATATCTAAAACAGTAATATCTTTAGCTAATTTTTCATCTAACGCTTTAACAATAATCTCTAATTTTTCCATTTATATCTCCTTTTTAAATTTATTAAATATTTCAAAAAAGCAAGGATCTATTTCCCTATTTTTCTTTTTTGAAAATTGGTAAAAATCATTTAAGCAATATACAAATCCTTTTTTAATATCTTGATTACATAATGCAATTGCTTCACTTGAATCATACCCTCTTAAAGGATCAAGTTTGTCAGCACAATATACGCACATATCTAATAAATGCATGTCTAAACTAGCAGTTGTATGGTTCTCTATAGCTTGCAATATCTCTTGATCATGTATATCAAATTCATTTTGACAAACATAAGACGATAACCATTGATGATAAACAGGTTCAGGTTTATTAAGAAATTCAGAATAATATTTTTTCATTAATTCTAATTCTAAATCCTTATCCATTTCTTTAGCCACATCATGCATCATAGCTGCTATATAAGCCTTCAAATCATCTAAATGATTACTTTGTGCAAATTCTCTTGCTAGTTTAGCGACACTAAGCGTATGAAGATAACGCTTATTGGACATTTTTTTCTTAATAAGTGAATCTAGACATAGTCCGTGATTTGCAAGATAAGATAAAACATTTTTATCTAACATTTCTATATGTCCTTGTTTAATTGCTGTACTTGATTCATGACTTATAGAAGTTTCTATTTCAAGAAAATGATAAGTTTTTAAATTGTTATTTTCTTGATAATCCGGTCTTTTAAATACAACTAAAGAAACAAGTTCACTAATTTCTTTGGCATTTTTCCATTGATTAAACTTGCTTGCCTGATCCATGCCCATAATATAAAACAATTCGTCATTTTGATACTGTTTTTTTAAAGTTTTCAAAGTATCTATTGTATAGTTTTTATCCTCTGTTAAGCTATCTAGCTCAATTGTACAAATTTTAGCTTTAGCTATATCCTTTATCGCTAAAGAGATTGTATTAATACGATCATTATTAGACAATGCACTATGATCTTTCCAAGGATTATTTTTAGTTGGTATAACTAACAATGTATCAAGATTCAACTTTAAAATAGATTCTTTTATAATTCTTGTATGTCCTAAATGAATGGGATCAAAAGCTCCACCTAATATTCCAATGCGACTCATGGTAATCTATAAATTTCCTTATCACTAGGTTTATATAAAATAATTGTTCTTCCCAAAATTTGGACAACATCAGCTTTTGTTTTCATAGAAAGTTCTAAAGCCACTTCATTTTTTGATTGACTGCAACTTTCTAATATTTTTACTTTAATTAATTCTTTAGCATCTAAGGCATCAATAATACCTTCAATTTGACTTCTATGTACCCCATCTTTACCAATTTGAAAGATTGCTGATAAATGATGTGCTTCACTTCTTAAATATCTTTTTTGTTTTCCTGTTAACATATTTTCCTCCTATATAAGTGCTTCTCTTATAAATACCCCAACACCATGAGGCGCTTTTACTTTAATAATTGAATCAGGTGAATGAACACTGATAAAACCTAACCCAGAAATAACAATATCCACTTTATAATCAGGCAATTTAAATTGAAAATTTGCAAAATCTTTAATAGATTCAATTTGCTTTAAAGTTGGTTTAAGTGTTTTATGACGATTATATAATTCATCTGCATTAATTAATTTTGTACGATGAATTGTTAAGCGTCTATTAAAATAGCATGTAAAACTACTATGTTTCCCTTTAATAAAATCAATTCTTGCTAATCCACCAAAATATAACGTTTGCTGGTTATCTAATTGGAATGTAGCAGGTCTTAATTCTCCAGTTGGCATAATTTCTTTCAATGTTTCTTTTTCAATGATATGAGCTATTTGATGTTTATTAATAATTCCTGGTGAATCATATAAACTACTGTGATCATCAAAAGGAATTTCAATTAAATCTAATGTTGTACCTGGAAATTCGCTTGTTGTAATTAAATTATTTTCTGTTGGATTAATACTTTTAATCAAAGTATTAATCATCGATGATTTCCCTACATTTGTTACTCCCACAACATAGACATCTCGCTTGTTTCGATAATGTTCTATCATCTCTATAAGCGTATCAACATTATATTTTTTTATACCGCTAGTAAGTAATACATCTACAGGTTTTATACCATATTCTTTTAATTGTCTTCTTAACCATTTAATTATTTTTTGATCTTTTGCAGACTTAGGCAAAATATCACGTTTATTACCTACAATCAAGATATCATTTTGACTTAAATGTCGTGTTAAACCAGGAATAAGACTACCATTAAAATCAAATAAATCAATCATATAAACAACAAGACTATTGGTATCCCCTATTGTCTGTAAAATATTTAAAAAATCATCTTGTGTTAAATTTGTTTCATTTAACTCATGATAATTTTTTAATCTAAAACATCTTTGACACAATACAACTTCATTATTCATCGCACTCTTTGGAACATATCCAATCATTTTTTTATTTTCATTTTGAATAATTGCTCCACAACCATAACATCTTATTTCTTCCATATTCAACCTCACTTCATGACCAATTGTACCTCATTTTAACCTATTTTAAAAGAAAAGAAAAGTCCTATAATTCTTTATTTTCTATTCATTCTTCATTATTTTTTATTTTACGACATAAGATAAAATAAAGGTGATAAAATGTTTAATCTAATACTTACATTACTAACAAACAGTTTCTTCGTTTCTTATATTCGTTCTAAATCATTTGAACTTCCTTTAAGCCATCACGAAGAACAATTTTATTTAGCTAAAAAACTTACTGGGGATTTACAGGCAAGAGATATTTTGATTGAAAGGAACCTAAGGCTAGTAGCTCATATAGCTAAAAAATACGAAAATCAAAAAGATCTACAAGAAGACTTAATATCAATTGGAACAATTGGTCTAATTAAAGCTGTTGATTCTTTCAATCCTGATAAAAATATTAAACTTGCAACTTATGCATCCAGATGTATTGAAAATGAGATTTTAATGCATCTAAGAAGCAGTAAAAAAACAAACAGTGATATCTCCCTCAATGAAATAATTGGTGTTGATAAAGATGGAAGTGAAATAGTTTTAGAAGAACTCTTAGAAAATAACGATCCCCCTCTTATTGACCAAGTTGATCAAAATGATAAAATACAAAGCCTTATTCAAAACTTTTCTATTTTAAACAAAAGAGAACAAGAAATATTAATAAAACGTTATGGATTAAACAATCAATCCAAACGCACCCAAAAAGAACTTGCTAAAGAAATGAACATCTCACGTTCATATGTATCTCGTATTGAAAAAAGAGCTCTCATCAAACTATATAAAGCATATATAAAACAAAACAACTCATAAGAGTTGTTTTAATCTTTTAAAAAGTCATCAAGTGATAATTTTTCAAACTTATTAACCTTTTTATCATGTGATGCTTTCGTTTCATGATTTCTACTTTCTTGGTTATCCACTAAATCAAACAATGTATCTTCTACGACTTCTTTATTTTTTAAATGAATATCTTGATTTGTTTTAATAATAAAATCAGAAGTATATAATGGCTTATCAATATATACATCTTTTAGCCATTCATCTTTACTTAATTTAATAAGAGGTGTAAAGCGTGAATCTAAACGTGCGTTATTAAAATCAACAGCTTTAAATTCCTTAGAATTTAATGAAGTTGTCGTAACATTAATTTCATCTTGATTACTTACAACAACAGCTTTATACGTGAAAATAGTCTTTGTTTTTAAATTGTGATATAGTGGTGTTCCCTTTGTGGTACGTTTACAAGCTGGAATATCTGCTAATTTTAATCTTTTAATACCACCATCACTACTCAACACTAACAATGAATAAGTCAACATTGGATTAAAAACATCCATCGAAACAACAATATCATCTTTTAAGTTAAGTGCTTTAATTCCTGAAGCTTTTAGACCTACTATTGAAACTTCTTGTTCACTATATAACACACCATATCCAGCACGTGTTACTAAAATAACTCCTCTATTTTGATCTGTAAGTTTTACATCTATCACTTCATCTTCACCTTTAAGCCCCATACATTTCATCGCCTTGGAATATCGCTGTACTTCAAAGTCCTGCAATGCTGTACGCTTAATTTGCCCATTTTTAGTAGCAATCATAACATACAACGGCTGTTTAAAATCATCAACCAAAATGGCAGAAACAATTTTTTCATCAGCTGGTACTTTAACAAGATAACTTACATGCTTTCCTACATCTTTCCACTTAAATTCTTCTATTTTATGACAAGGAATAAATAAATAATTTCCTTTATTAGTAAATAAAAGTAAATTATTAACTGTATTGGCTTTAAATAAAGCAACTAATGAATCATCATCTTTTTTACCAAATGGTGTTTTGTCACTTGCTTTAATAGAACGATTAGAAATACGTTTAATATATCCATCTCTTGTAATAGAAATATTAATATCTTCAGCAATAATCATCGCTTTTTCATCAATTTTTACTTCACTAACTTGTTCTTTTATTTGAGTAAGTCGAGGCATTGGATATTGTTTTTTAATTGATTTTAATCGGTTAATAATAACTGACCGTAACTTATCATCACTGTCAAGAATTTCATTCAATTCATTTATTTGAAGATCTAATTGTTGCTTTTCTTCTTCTAATGAAACAATATCTGTATTTGTTAAACGATATAATTGTAACATGACAATTGCTTCCGCTTGTTTTTCACTAAATTGATATTGTTTAATTAAATTGTTCTTAGCATCACTCTTATCCTTAGATGCTCTAATTGTTTTAACGACTTCATCTAAAATAGAAATAGCTTTAATCAAACCATCTACAATATGTAATCTTGATTTAGCTTTATTTAAATCATAAATACTGCTACGTGTTACAACATCAATTTGATGATCAATATAACCATCAAGAATATCAATAATACCCATTAATACAGGTCTTTTATTCTTAATTGCAACCATATTATAATTATAATTTTTTTGTAAATCTGTATTTTTATATAAATAATTTAACGTATTTTGCACATCAGCAGTCTTTTTTAAATCAATAACAATTCTTAAACCTTCACGATCGGACTCATCTCTCACTTCGATAATACCATCTATATTCCTATTAAAACGAATTTCGTCTATCTTTCTAACAAGATCAGCTTTATTCACTTCGTAAGGAATTTCACTCACTACTATTTGATTCATGTTTTTATCTTCTACGATTTCTGTTTTAGCACGAACAATAACTTTTCCTTTTCCATTCTTAAAAGCATTTTTAATCCCATCAATACCTTCCACAATGGCGCCAGTAGGAAAATCAGGTCCTTTAATAAATTCCATCATTTTTTCTAAAGTGCAATGATCATGTTTTATACGATAAATCGTAGCGTCAATAACTTCTTCTAAATTATGAGGTGGTATATCTGTAGCATAACCTGCCGAAATACCAGTAGCTCCATTCACTAATAAATTAGGATAAGCAGCAGGTAAAACAGTTGGCTCATATTCTGTATCATCAAAATTTAATGACATTAATACAGTTTCTTTATCTAAATCCTTTAATAATTCACTGGCTATTGGAGAAAGTCTTGCCTCTGTATAACGCATAGCAGCAGCAGGATCATTATCGATTGATCCGTTGTTCCCTTGCATGTCAACAAGTGGTGCTCTCATCTTCCATTCTTGTGATAAACGAACCATCGCATCATAAACCGATTTATCCCCATGAGGATGATAATTACCAATAACATTTCCCACTGTTTTAGCAGATTTACGATATGGTTTATTTGCTGTATTTCCTTCTTTATTCATTGAATAAAGAATACGACGCTGAACAGGCTTTAATCCATCACGAACATCTGGTAAAGCACGGTCTTGAATTATATATTTTGAATATTTACCGAAACGATCTCCCATGATTGTTTCTAGTGTCATGACTATTTTTTTATCGCTCATAGTTTACTCCTTTATTCAATATTGTAATCATCTTCTAAAGAAAATTGGACATTTTGTTCTATCCATTCACGACGTGGCTCAACTTTATCACCCATCAATACCGAAACACGTCTTTCAACAATAGCTGCATCTTCAATAGACACTTGAATTAATGTTCTTGTTTCAGGATTCATTGTTGTTTCCCATAATTGAGTTGCATTCATTTCCCCTAATCCTTTATATCGTTGAACATTATAACCTCTTCCAATTTTCTTTTTTGCTTCTTCAAGTTCATGATCTTCCCAGGCATAAATAATTTGTTCCTTTTTACCTACCTTTTTAGAAACCTTATATAATGGTGGTAAAGCTATATATACTTTTCCTGCTAAAATTAAATCTTTCATATAGCGATAGAAAAAAGTTAATAATAAAATTTGGATATGAGCTCCATCAGTATCGGCATCGGTCATAATAATCACTTTATCATAATGACTATCTTTTACTTGGAAATCAGCACCAACCCCTGCACCAATAGTATTAATTAACGTAGCCAGTTCTTCATTCTTCATAATATCTTGAATTGATGTCTTTTCACTATTTAACACTTTTCCACGCAAAGGCAAAATTGCTTGATATTTTCGATCTCGTCCTTGTTTAGCACTTCCGCCTGCTGAATCACCTTCGACTAAATACAATTCGTTTTTCTTTTTGTTTTTTGATTGCGCTGGCGCTAATTTTCCACTTAATATTCTTTCTTGCTTTGTTCCTTTTCCTTTTCTAGCAGCTTCTCTTGCTTTTCTTGCAGCATCTCTTACTTGTGCCGCTTTAATCATTTTTTTAACAAGTAAATCAGCAATCTCTTTATTTTCTTCTAAATAATAGGACAGCTTTTCATACACTAACGAATCTACTGCATTTCTTGCTTCTGTTGTCCCTAACTTAGACTTCGTTTGTCCTTCAAACTGCAATAAATGTTCAGGAACTTTGACAGAAATAATAGCAGTCAATCCTTCTCGAATATCATTACCTTCTAAGTTTTTATCTTTTTCCTTTAATAAGCCATATTTTCTAGCATATTCATTAAAAGTTTTTGTTAGACCACTTCTAAATCCTGTTTCATGTGTTCCTCCATCTCCAGTACGAACAAGATTAACAAATGATAAGGTATTTTCTTGATATCCATTTGTAAACTGTAATGCAATATCTAGTTCAATTTCTTGACTTACTCCTTCTAAAGAAACTATAGGATGCAGTGTTTCTTTATTAAGATTTAAATAATCTATAAATGCTTCTAATCCATTTTCATAACAATAGGAAACCTCTTTATCAGTTCTTTCATCTTTTAAATTAATTGTAATTCCTTTTAAAAGAAAAGCACTTTCCATCAATCTTTCACTAATCGTATTATAATTGAATTCAGTCGTTGAAAAAATATCTTTATTAGGTAAAAAATGAATTGTAGTCCCCGTATCTTTACACTTACCAATAACTTCTAGTTTACCAATTGTCTCTCCACCATCACTAAAATGTTGATGATAAATCTTACCATCGCGATGAATGGTCACTTCAAGCCATGAAGAAAGAGCATTAACAACACTGGCACCTACTCCGTGCAATCCTCCAGATGTTTTATACCCACCATCTTCAGAAAATTTTCCACCAGCATGAAGGATAGTTAAAATAACTTCGGTTGTAGGTCGTCCTGAAGCGTGCATTCCTGTAGGCATTCCTCGTCCATGATCTGTGACTTTTATACTATTATCTTTGCCAATTGTCACTTCTATTTTATTACCAAACCCTGAAAGTGCTTCATCAATTGCATTGTCTACTATTTCCCATACGAGATGATGCAATCCACGTGCATCAGTTGAACCGATGTACATTCCCGGTCTTTTTCTGACCGCTTCAAGTCCTTCAAGAATTTGAATATTTGATTCATCATATGAATGATTATTTGCCATGAATTATAAATCCTCCTTTTTACGCTTTTCCTATTATATCAAAGTTCTTATTTTTTTTAAAGATTATTTGCTTTTTTGATATTCTTCATTATAATAATGTTGGTGATAAAAAAATGAAAGAAATAATACTTATATTAATAAGTTATTTATATGGATCAATACCTTTTGCTCTGGTCATTGGTAAGTTGTTTTTTAATACAGATATTCGTTTATCTGGATCTGGGAATTTGGGTGGAACAAATGCAGGACGTGTTTTAGGAAAACCGGTTGGTTTGGCTGTTATTATATTAGATGCATCTAAAGCAATGATAGTTGTACTTTTAACAAGTTATTTATGTTCTGTTTTACATATCAATCAAGATTTAAAATATATTTGTGCTTTAGCTTGTGTCATTGGACACTGTTGGCCAATCTTTGCAGGATTTAAAGGTGGTAAAGCCGTCTCAACTGCTATAGGATATTTCTTTGCAGTTTATCCATTATGGGCTTTAGCTGTACTACTTGTATTCCTCATCATTCTAAAGATATTCAAATATGTTTCATTATCATCTGTCCTTGCATCACTTACAGTGCTTCTATGCACACCATTTATGTCAATTTCACTTACAGGTAAAATCGTTAATTTGTTTATTGTACTTATTCTTGTTTACCGACATATACCAAATTTAAAGCGCATCAAAAATCATACTGAACCTAAAATTAAATGGATGTAAAAAAGTCATATGTTTATATGACTTTTATTTATAGCTAATTTTAGTTTGTGGATCCAAATAATCATCTTTGCCAAGATACTGTATTTGATATTGACTATTTTTATACTCAATCAATGACAAAGAACAGCCACGTATAATTTCCCCGTTAATTTCATTAAAACGATTTACAGGTAAATTTAAGGCAATTCCATGAACAATTGTAAATAACATACCATGAATAGTAATAAAAATTGTTTGATTAGGATTCTCTTTATATTTTTCGTCAATGAAATTTTGAAAACGATCAATAACTTGTTGATATGTTTCACCACCTGGTAATCCATAATTCGGTGAAGGGTTATTCCACAAATCATGATATTCATGATTATTTTTTAATTCCTTAATATTTCTTCCTTCATAAATACCAAAATTCATTTCCATTAAACGTTTATCTTTTATAATTTCACTTTTAGGAAAAATGATTTGAGCTGTTTCATAGGCCCTGTTTAATGGACTAGAATAGACAGAGTCAATGTTTTTATCTTTGATTGCATCTTTTAAACACAATGCATCACGTTTTCCATCTAAAGTGAGTGGGGAATCTTTCCAACCTTGAAGCTTAAATTGTTCATTCCAAAGAGTTTTAGAATGACGCGTAATATATATTTTCATAATAAAAAATAAGGGATATCCCTTATTTATATTGTGCTTTTACTGTATTCATAATTTTTCTAATTTGAGCTTCACTAGGTTTTCTACCCATTTCCATGTACATAGCACGAATCATTTTTTCATTGATTGGTGGATTTTTTTGCATTTGTTTTTTAAAGAAATAACGTGCAGCAAAGAAACCAGCTACCAGTCCTATAATTAGACCAATGATTAAATATAATACCATTGTAATACCTCCTAATATTTACACTTGCTTTGACATTATAACATAACTTTGCGAAATTTGATATAATATATCAAAGAATATATTATATTTATCTTTAGATAGTATTGTTATGTAATAATGATTAACAATACAACAAATTTTTTCATTTGTTAATTCATTAATAAAATAATGTTTGTTACCACTTCTTTTATAGCCTTTTCTCAAAGATAAGTTTTGATAAATTAAATTATTAATATTTTCGTTATCTGCAAATATTTGTTGTAATTGCCTTTCATGGTAAACATTATCCGGTTTTATACTACGAAAAACATCAATAACACATGGATATTTATGAATTAAATTTGATAGTTCATCTCGATAACGGTAAATAACATATTTCATTTTGATCACCCATATTTAGTATACACTTTCAAAACAAAAATAATTGTCAAAAAAAGGATTGATTTTACACACCCATTCTTTATCCTTTTATGTACATACAAAACGTATCCTCACTTTTTTGAAGCCACTTCATTTTTCGTCCATTAATACGCTATACTAACAGACATATATACTTGCACATCAAAAAATAACCTTGCTTTTATAGTTAACAAAATAGCCATCATTGTCGATTGCGTCTTATTTGTATACCATATTATCTTAGCTTTTTAGTTTTAATTTTTCATAAATTTAATGTCAACAACAATTGTATGATATAAAAAAACTGTTAACAAATTATTGTCAACAGTTTAAAAAGATTAACTTTATTCTTTATTTAATTATTTCTTTCATATTTTTAACAACGTTTTCTACAGTGAACCCATAATGAGTAATCACTTCATTTGCTGGTGCACTCGCTCCAAATTGATCAATACCCATAGTTTTTCCATCTAAGCCAACATATTTATGCCAACAGAAATCTCTTCCCATTTCAATAGAAAGACGATGACGGATACCATTTGGTAAAACAGATTCTTTATAAGCAGGATCTTGTTTATCAAATAATTCCATGCATGGCATTGATACAACACGTACATCAATATTATCTTTTAATAATTCTTCTTTAGCTTTCATAGCAAGATTAACTTCACTACCAGAAGCTAAAATAATACCATCAAGTCTGTCTTTTTCATGCCCAATAACATATCCACCATGTTTAACACCTTCATAGCTACTATTTTCCATTGTTTCTACATTTTGTCTTGTAAGAATTAAAGCAGTTGGACAATCTGTTGTTTCTACAGCAATTTTCCATGCAGAAGCCATTTCAATAGCATCAGCTGGTCTTATGACTTGAATATCAGGTAAAGATCTAAGCATTGTTAATTGTTCAATTGGTTGATGAGTTGGACCATCTTCACCAACAGCAATTGAATCATGAGATAATGGTAAAATAATTGGTAATTTCATAATGCTTGCCATACGTAAAGCACCTTTGAAATAATCAGAGAAAACTAAGAATCCCCCTGAAGAAACTTTTACACCTTTATGTAATGTCATACCATTCAAAATAGCAACCATAGCAAATTCACGAATTCCAAACACTAGATTACGACCATCGTAATGTTCTGTACTAAAATTGTTTTCACCTTTAATTTGTGTTTTAGTTGATGATGCTAAATCAGCTGTTCCAGACATGAATGTAGGATTTTGTTTGGCTACCTCTTGAATAATTTCTAATGAAGTATTTCTTGTCGCATCTGAATATCCTTTTTCATATTTCTTTGTAATTTCATCAATATCAAGGTGATAATGTCCATCAATAGCATCAAATAACTCTTTAGCTAATTCAGGATATTTTTCTTTGTATTGTTTTACAGTACGATTCCACTTGTTGAACTTATTACGTCCACGTTTAATACATGTATCTTTAAAATCATCATAAACTTCTTCAGGAACATAAAAATCTTCATGATCAAACCCATAAGATAATTTGGCATTTTTACCATCTTCTTGTCCTAATGGTGAACCATGTACTTTGTTTGTTCCTTGATTTTTAGAACCAAAACCAATTGTAGTATTAACAATAATTAAACTTGGTTTAAAACTTTCCTTTTTAGCTTTTTTTATTGCTTTATGAATTGAAACAATATCATTTCCATCATCAACTTCTATGACTTGCCATCCACACGCTTCATAACGTTTTTTAACATTTTCGCTAAATGACATTGATAATGGACCATCTAAAGTGACTTGATTTGCATCATATAAAACAATAAGTTTTCCTAAAGATAAGTGTCCAGCAATTGAAGCAGCTTCATAAGTTACCCCTTCTTGCATATCTCCATCACCACATAAAACATATGTATAATGATTAACAATATCTAAATCTTCTTTATTATATTTTGTTGCTAAAAACTTCTCAGCCATTGCCATTCCTGTTGCCATTGGAATACCTTGTCCAAGTGGTCCAGAAGAAGCATCTACCCCATCAGTCATACCATGTTCAGGATGTCCAGGAGTGTTAGAACCCCATTGTCTAAATTGTTTTAAATCATCAATTGAAATTTGATAACCAGATAAATGCAATAATGAATATAATAATGCCGAAGCATGACCTGATGCTAAAACAAAACGATCACGGTTAAACCAATTAGCTTCCTTATGATAAAAATTCATTTCTTTTGTAAATAAAGTATATAAAGCAGGTGCAGATCCAAGAACCATTCCAGGATGCCCAGAATTGGCTTTATTAATTGTATCAATACCTAAACTTCTAATCGTTGCTATAGATAAATTTGACGTGTCCATTCCATAATCTCCCTTTTTAATAAAACTAAATCTTATTATACACATTTCGACATAAAAAACAAGGCACAAATCAGTGAATTCATGCCTAGTTTAAATGCTTTGTTTTTTTATGAGGAGTCACATCATTCCCCTTTTCATCAACAACTTTTACATTACTTAATTGTTGTTTAAATCCCGCACGGAATGCCTTAAGATATTGAGCTCTTAGTTCTTTTTGCTCATCTAGTTCTTCCTCAGTAATTGTTCCTTCTTTTTTCTTTTTAGCTAATTCATTAATTCTTGAAATTAACTTTTGATCTATTTCAGCCATAGTTATAATCTCCTTTTAATAAAAAACTAGAGAGTTTGTTAGATTATCCCTGGTATGTGCAGGTGGGCACCTTTAAATAATTTTAGGATTCCTATTCTTGACAGGCTTTCAACACCATTATTTAGATCAGGTTCCCTTATCTAATTTGTAGGAAATTTATTATACTCTCTAGCATTGGTATTATACCATAGAAAATATTTTAATAAACATCTTTCATTTATTTTTTTACAATAAACGTTGATGTATACTTTAAATCAAAATACTTCATAACACTATAAATATCTTCAAGTTGAATTGTTGAAATAATGTCAACAATATCTAACGAAATAATACCCTCAAAATAATAACGACTAAATAAGTTTGCAATCGCCTCAGGACTATTATAAACATTTATAAAATTGCCGATATTTTTTCTTTTTATTCTTTCAAAATCTTCTAAATTGAATTTAATATCTTTAATATGTTCAATAAAATCATAAATTTGATCTTTAAGTTCAAGATAACGATCTTGATCTCCGCCCATTTGAATAAATGCATAGTCTCTTTCTTGTGTAAAGTTTGCACTGAAAGAATCATTAATGATTCCTTTTTCTAACCATTCGTTATATAATTTTGAACTTTTAGAAAATAATAAATCAAACAGGATATTTAATGACAATTCTCTTTTTAACTTTTCTAGGGGTGTTTTTAATTGTTCGTTAACTTTTATTGAAACAATAATCTTACTCATTTCAACATCCATTGTTTTTTCAACTAACGGTGTTTTAATATCTAATGGTTCTTTTATTTCACGTCGTACAATAGGTTGAGGTAAATCAAAATGTTTTTTATTTTGATTGTCTATGATAAGTTTCATTGTGACATGAGGATCAATATTTCCGACAACAAAAAGCATCATATTATTGGGATGATAAAATGTTTTATAACATGTTTCCAACATTTCTTTAGTCGTTCTATTTACCGTTTCTACTGTTCCAGCAATATCCTTTGCTACCGGATGATTTTGATAAAGGTTTTCAATTGACCCAAAATAGACTCTCCAATCAGGATCATCATCATACATTTTTATTTCTTGACCAATGATTCCTTTTTCTTTCTCTACACTTTTATCAGTAATAGCTAATTCTTGAACAAAATCTAATAAGAGTTCAACACATTCATTTTCATGAGAAGTCGTTGAAAACAAATAAGCAGTACGACTAGATGATGTAAAAGCATTAGAACTTGCTCCTAGTAAAGCAAATTTGTCGGCTGCATCACCATCTTTCATATCAAACATTTTATGTTCAAGAAAGTGAGCAACACCATCTTCAACAGTTATCATCTTATTTTCACCAAGAGGTATAAAAGTGGTATCAACTGAGCCAAAACGAGTAGAAAATAATCCATAAGTTTTTTCAAAGCCAACTTTAGGCAGTAAATATACTTCTAGACCATTATCAAGTTTTTCATGATATAAAGTTTCTTTTAATGTTTGGTAATATAATTCTTCCATTATTCACTTCTCCCTGTTAATAAGAAAATTGTATCTAATTTCATTGTACCAGCAATAGCCATGATTTCTTCTTTAGTTACAGCCATTAATTTGCTCAAATATTCATCATCCGTTTCTTCTTTACCAGTAATATCTCGATTATATAATAAAGAAATCATACTTAAAGATTCATCTTTAGAACGTGTCAAAGCATTTTTTAGCATACCTTTTATAATATCTAATTCCTCATCACTAAACTTTCCTTGTTGAATTAATTTAAGTTGTTCATCAATAAGTTCTCTTGTCTTTTGATAATCTTTTCTTTCAATCCCAGCATTAACAATGACAATACCATTAAACGCATCATAACTAGAAGAAATATAATAACATAATGAATGTTGTTCTCTAACAACTTTAAATAATTTTGATTGACTAAAGCCACCAAACAAAGCATTGAACACAGTCGTAGCATAATGATTATGTGACATGAATTCACTGTCTATTTGATAACCTATATTTAATTTAGATTGTGTAATATCTTGTTCTTCAATGATTTCTTGAATATCATTACGGTATACTTGATAATGATAAGAAGTGTCATAAGTATGATTTTGTTCAGGCAATGTCAAGTATTGCTCAAATAAGCTAACAATAGAATCATCAATATCCCCTACAACATAAAGATGTTTATGATCCTCCATTAAACATTGCTTGAAATAAGCAAACAACTCTTCATTAGTTATTGCATCAAGTTCTTCAAGATAGCCACTAGTAGAAATACCTAATGGTTGATCTTTTCCCATATATTCAAATAGTTTTTCTAAACTATAAGAAAATTTGTCATCTTTTTGAACAATTAAGCGTTCTTTTAATTCTCTTTTTTTAATTTCAAACATTTGTTCATTAAAAAGATGGTTCATTGCATTAGGGTGATTTAAAACATCATTCAACATTTGGATTTGTTGCGTTAACAAATCCTCTTGATAAGGCAAGTATTCTTGATTAATACAAATGCTATTCATATTAATAATATGACTTTTTCCTTTAGATGTTACACTTGTCCCATATTTCATACCATATAAATTTTCTAAAAATTTCGAAAACTCTTGTGTGGATGGATATTTTTGTGTTCCTGTAACAAGCATAAAAGAAAGTAAAGTTCTTTTTGTTACTGTTTTTAAATCTAATTTGTTTTGTAATTTTAATGAAATTGTAATATTTTTAAACTTTGTTGTTGGTATCAAATGTAACTGATACCCTTTCATCATATAATTTTTTTCCATAAATACTCCTTTAAACAAACATTATTATACACCATTATTCATTATTTTAAAAAATGATAGAACCAATTCTATCATTTTTTAAATATCTTCTTCACTATAACCACGAATATAGACTTCACGTGGCTTTGAGCCGATTTGAGGTCCAATGACGCCATCACTTTCTAATTGATCAATAATTCTTGCTGCCTTATTATAACCTATTCTAAATTGCCTTTGTAATAATGATGTGCTTGCTTTTTGCGCTTTAATAACAAAAGCACGACACATTTCATATTCTTCATCTTCAGCTTCTTCTTTAGCTAAATTAGCAGATAGCGTAGGTTTAACATTGACATATTTTTCATCATACTGAACTGCCTGTTGATTTGTAACATGATAGACAATAGCCTGCACTTCTTCATCGGTAACAAACGCACCTTGAACACGTACCGGAGAAGAAGAACCCATTGGTGAAAATAACATATCACCCTTTCCAAGAAGTTTTTCAGCACCAGAGCAATCAAGAATAGTACGAGAATCAATACTAGAAGAAACAGCAAAAGCAATACGTGAAGGAATATTAGCTTTAATTACACCTGTAATGATATCGGTTGATGGTCTTTGGGTTGCAACAATCAAATGAATTCCAGCTGCCCTTGCAAGTTGGGCAATACGCATAATGCAATCTTCAACATCTTTACTTGCAACCATCATTAAGTCAGCAACCTCATCTAAAATAACAACAATGTAAGGTAATTTTTCAAGTTCATCATTTTTGTTATTTTCAACATATTGATTATACATTTCAATCTTTTTAACATTGGCTTTTGTAAACAAGTCATAGCGTCTTTCCATCTCAGCCACGACTTCTCGTAAAGTAGCTGCCGCTTTTTTGGGATCAGTTACAACAGGCGCCAATAAATGAGGAATACCATTATAATTAGATAACTCAACTTTTTTTGGATCAACCAAAATCAGTTTTACTTCATCTGGCTTAGCCCTCATTAAAATACTACAAATAATTGTATTAACACACACAGATTTACCCGATCCCGTTGCCCCAGCTATCAATAAATGTGGCATTTTATTTAATTCAGCATAGATGGCTTTGCCACTAATATCTTTTCCTAAAGGAACCAAAAGTTTATTATCCCTTAAATTAGCAGGAATATCTTTAAAAACCTCTTTAAAAGTAACCATAGAAGGCACAAGATTTGGAATTTCTACACCAATCGCTGACTTTCCAGGAATAGGTGCTTCAATACGAATATCACGTGCCGCAAGAGCTAGTTTAATATCATCTTGCAGCTGCATAATCCGATTGACCCTTGTTCCAGTTTCTAATCTTAATTCATATTTAGTAACCGAAGGTCCAATAAAAATATTGCTGATGCTCGCATGAACCCCAAATTCTTTTAGAACATCTCGCAATTTTTCTGCATTATCTAAAGCGTGTGTCTTATTTTCACCATTTTTCTTGTTTGGTATTGTTTGCAATAATGAAAGAGATGGCAAACGATATTTTCCTGTTTTTTTAGGTTGTGGTTTTTCTTCAACGACTTCTTCCTGTAATTCTTCTTTGTCTTTAATATCTAAAGAATTTGACTCTTCATTATAAGCAAAAGTTGTTGGCAAATCCTGATCCTCTTCATTAAATTGATCTAAATGAGGTTCTTCCAGTTTATTAATTTCATTGTTTTCTTGTATAGAATCTGTTTCTTGATTTTCATCTTCAAAATAGTCTTCAGGGAAAAAGGATGATTGATCTTCTTTTTTCTTTGAAAAGAAATCTTTAAAAATACTCTTTCCTTTATATGTATCATGTTGAGAATCTTTTTTTTGTAACAATGATTTCCCTTTATGTGTTTTTTTATACTGTACATAATAACGGCTAAAAATCAATGTCATCCCAATTAATAAAATAAGTACTGCTGCGATCATAGCTCCTGCATAGTCAAAAAGCATACTTAAAACACCATATAAAACAGCGCCTATTAATCCTCCTCTATTTAAAGGAATAGTTTTAATATATACTTGAATGACTTGAATTCCTGTATTGCCATCTTGATTAATATTCATCATGACTAATATTCCAATTAAAGCCATATAAAAACCAACAGCCTTTGGAGTAGAGAAGGAAGGCAAAGTCGCACCATAAACAACATAAACACTTAAAGCAACAAATAAAGAATAAATAATGCCGTAGAAGTTACCAAATAAATAACGAACAACAAAATCTAATTTTTCGCCTACTATTCCTAACTTTAAAGCTGCGATAATAATTAAAAATAAGCAAACCGAAGCAATAATACGTGTTCTTAATTCTTCACTAATCTGTTCTTGCTTTGATTTTTTCTTACGTTTTGTCTTTGCCATTATCTTCCCTCCTTTAGTTGTATATTATATCGTATAAGTACATAATCGTCAAAATAAGGTTACATCATAAAATGCACCATTATTAATGGTGCATTAACACATTATACTTCAATAACTATTGGTAAAATGACAGGTTTTTTCCCTGTTTCTTTAGTAATAAATTTATTTGTTTTTTCTTTAATTGTCTGACGTACCTCAACGACTTCCAATTCTGGATTTTTTTCTAAATCTTTAATACATGTTTCAGCAATATCAATAATTCCTTTAATAATATTTTCAGAGTCTTTTAGATAAACAAATCCTCGAGTCTGTACATCTGTATTAGCTATAATTTTCTTTGTTTTACTGTCGATTGTCACACCAATAATAACAACACCATCATTTGATAATTGGATACGATCATCAATGACTTTTGCTCCGACATCACCAACACCAATACCATCGATCATTACATCTTCAATTTCAAAAGTATCTCGATAATCTTCTAATTTACCACCTTTAAATGAAATGCGTTCTCCATTATCAATGATAATGATATGATCATCTTTAATATTCATTCCTCTTGCAATATCACCACAAGCAATAAAGTGTTGATACTCTCCTTTGATTGGAATAAAATATTTTGGTTTAAAAATTTGAATAATCACTTTAATATCTTCTTGACTAGCATGCATTGAATAAAGTTCTTTGTTTTTTAATACATGTATTTTAGAATCTGTTTTATATAACTCATTGATAGCTTTGTTTGCAATCTTTTCTGTTCCGGGTAATACCGGAGATGCAACAACAAAGGTATCAGTATCCTTTAATTTTAAATATTCATCACCACCATCAATGATATCACAAATATCATGATAAATACGTCTAGGACTACCACTTAATAAAATAACTAAACGATCATTCAATTCTTCTTTAGCAATATCTGTAGAAAAAGCAATAAGTTTTTTAGGAATCGAGATAACCGCTTTTTTTAACTGCTGTCCAATACGAACAATACTATTCGTACTATCATATTTATCACGTCCATAAAAAACAATACGACGATTATATTTTTTAGCTAATTCAACAATTTCTTTACTTCTAAAAATATTTTGCGCATAACTAGAAATAATAATTCTTCCTTCACTATCTTCAAAATCTTGTTCTATTTGTGAAGTAAGTTTATGTTTTGGCGAAGTATAACCATCATTTTTAGCATATGATGATTCACATAATAAAGCCAATACACCTTTTTTTCCAATTTCCATCATTTTTTGAATATCACATCCAAAACCTTCAGGAGCTCCAAAATCAATAATAAATTCTCCACCATAAACAATGTAACCTCTATTTGTCCATAAAGCGACACCAACGCTTCCAGGAATAGAATGTGTTACTGGAAAAAATTCTACAGGAACCCCTGCGATTTCAATTGAATCATTACGTTTTACTCGATTCAATTGATATTTTGTCTTGCTTCTTGTTTTCTTTTGATAACGATGTATCATTTGTTCAATTAAATCAGCTGTTAGATTAGGTGCATAAATAGGTACATTAATTTCCTCTAATAAATAAGGTAAAGCCATCATCACATCATCATGTCCATGAGTAATAATTACCGCAACAATTTTATCTTTATTATCTTTTAAATAATCAAAACTAGGAATAATGATATCTACTCCAAGCTTATCCACTTCTGGAAAACGATGTCCTGCATCTATAATAAATATCTTTTCATTAATTTCTATACAATACATACTCTTACCCATTTCAGCTTGACCACCCATAGGCAAGATTTTAACAACATCTTTTTTCATTTCTACCTCCTATTTCATTTTTTTATGATTCTTTACAGTGCGTTTATTCTAACATAAAGTTAATCAGTTTGCTAACTCTTTATTTATTGTAACAAATAAATCAAAAAAGAAAAAGTCATCTTTCACGTTTGTGAGTAATAAAAATCGGCTGAATTTGATGATCATTTAAAGCATTAACAATTGTTTGAATTCCTAATGTATATTCAGTTAATAAACTATTGGGTTTCTTTATTGTATCATCCTGATACATAGGCATAAAATAAAAGTGTTTTGTATTCATCAACTGCATAAAATTAACACCGCTTGTTGAAAGAGCATCATTTGAACAAAGTCCAATCACAATATTTCGATTATTTCTTAAAGTAGCTTTAACTGCCATTGTAACAGCATTATCATTAATCCCATGAGTTAACTTAGCTAAAGTATTCCCGCTGCAAGGATAGACAATCATTAAATCTAACTGAATTACTGGACCAAAGGGTTCAGCATCAACAATATGAGTAATTAACGGATGCTTTGTATATTCTTTTATTTGCGATATTAAATGTTGATGTTTAAAAAAGCGTGTATCATAGTTTAATACTTCATCAGTCAAAAAGACATAAAGATCCACACCATGATCATTTAATTCTTTTAAAAAAAGCAACAATGGCTTCATAGAACAAAAAGAACCAGTAATACCTATTCCTATCTTCTTATTTTTTAACATTTCTCATCACCCTATCCATAGTATGAAAAATAAGTTTGGCACTTTGCCTTGGAAAAAACATTCCCGGTAACGATCGATATGAATAATACGATGCATGATTTATACTTATAGTTGTAGCTAAATCATAAATAACACTTTTGTCAAATGTTTGATAACAAATTGTTTCTTTAGGGATAGTGTTAATAATGACATCAAATTCCCCTTCTATATGTTTCAAATCAACATGCTGGTATCCCCTTTGTTTAATAATGACATCATCTTTATTATTCCTATTAGCAATCGTTATTGTATTATGATATTGCTTTAAACAATGCGCTATTTTTTGAGCTAAATCTCCAAAACCCAAAATCAAAATACGATTGCGATAGCCGTGCCTGTTTTCAATCATTAATTTTAACAAACCTAAAACCGTCAATAAATTATTTTCTTGCTTAAAAATAATATCTTTATTAATATTAATTGTTGGATATACTCCGTCATTTAATGTAAAAATATAAGGACATCTTAAATCACAATATTGATTTCCATTTTTACCTAAATAATAAAAATCTAAATCGTTTCTAAATTCGCTTAACTTATATCCTGAATTTAACAAATAATATTTAAGCCATTCATCTCTTTTATCTAAGACCTCGACATATCCTTTCATCATGCCACCTCAATAATAATATATGACATAAAGTAAAAAATGATATAAAATAAAAAATAAGGAGTCTATTATGGAATATCTACTCATTATTTTAACAATTTGTTTATCTTTTACATTTCATCCTCTTTATAATAATTTCACAAGTTTACTTGTTTATCATCATTATGTTCTCTATTTTGGATGGCTTATAATCAATATTCTTTTTATATTTATCAAGCTTTATCATCTTAGCAACAGATCAAATAGAAGAATCCTATATCTTATTTCTTGTTTGTTTATTATTGGTACCTTTTTACCCTATCATCTTTCTACCAGTGATTTAACTTCATTTTTACATGTAGGGCTTACTTTTTTAGCACTCATTCTTACTTTTGTTTTGCTCAAACTCATCATTAAACAATCCATGTTAACATCATATAAAAAAGCCAATCAAGTTGATTATTGGCTTAATTGGCAAATAAGTATTATTATTTTATTACTGATGATGTTTGGTACCATTAATGGTATTATTGAAATTGTAACATTAAGTAGTATTCTATTAACAATGAGACAACTATCACATTAATGATTGATTAGATAATGATATTGCATAGATTCTTTTAATGGCTCACTATCAATGCCTAACGCTTCAACTATTTCATAAGCAAAAGCAAACCCTGCTGCTGGACCTTTACCAGTGATAATATTTTTATCCTTTATTACTAATGCTTCTTTATAATTTGCGTCTGTTAATTCATCTTCAAAGCCAGGATAACATGTTACGGTTTTATTTTTTAAAGCACCGGCAGCCTGTAATACAATAGGACCTGCACAAATAGCCGCAACAATCTTGTTTGCTTCAAACATCATTTTAACTAATTCTAATACTCGATGATCTTTTTGTAAGTTTTTTGCTCCAGGCATCCCTCCTGGGATAACAACAGCATCAAAGTCTTTTATTTCATCATCGTAAAGTCTATCTGCCTTAACAATCAAGTTATGTGAACTGGCTACAAACTCACTATCCATACCAATTAATTCACCTTCAATACCTGCTCTACGGCAAACATCTAAAACACTTAAAGCTTCTAATTCTTCAAATCCATCTTTTAATAAGATAGCAACTTTTTTCATGATATCATCTCCCTTTGTTATTATAACATAGTATCATTGAATTATCATAAAACACGTAATATAATATTAACGTTAAAATAAGAAAAGAAAGAGAATGAAAAATGAAAAAAATAATTATCGGTGTAACTGGTAGTATCGCTGCTTATAAAGCATGTGAAGTTATTAGTTTACTCAAGAAAAAAAATCAATACGACATTGAAGTCATTATGACAAAAAATGCAACTCAATTTGTAAGTCCTCTTACTTTTGGCGCCTTAATTAATAAACCTGTACTCATCGACGATTTTGATGAAACAGGTTATCAAATTAAACACATCCAAATTGTTAAAAATGCAGATTGCTTTGTTATCGTTCCTGCAACAGCAAATATCATTGCAAAAATTGCCAACGGCATTAGTGATGATGTTCTTACAAGCGCATTTCTTGCTGCTACATGTCCTAAATTGATTGCTCCTGCAATGAATGTTAATATGTACGATAATCTAGCAACGCAAAGGAACATCGAAAGATGTTTAACCTATGGGATTCGTTTTATCGATCCGGCATATGGCAAATTAGCTTGTGGTGATGTAGGAAGAGGAAAATTAGCTGATGTCGAAGACATTGTAGATCTTATAGAAGGTTCTATGTATCCTCAATCATTACATTTAAGAAATGTTTTAATTACAGCCGGCCCTACTCAAGAAGCCCTTGATCCTGTTCGTTATATTACCAATCATTCAAGTGGCAAAATGGGATATGAACTTGCAAAAAGTGCTCGTAACCTTGGTGCCCATGTTACATTAATTACTGGTCCTACTCACTTAAAAAAACCTTATGGTGTAGATATTATTGAAATAACCAGTGCTATGGAAATGTTTGAAGAAACAAAAAAATTAGTCGAATACCAAGATTATATTATCATGGCTGCAGCCGTTGGTGACTATCGTCCTAAAACAAAAGCAGCACAAAAAATAAAAAAAGCAGATCACAACTTTAATATAGAATTAGAAAAAAATCTTGATATTCTTAATTATGTTGGAAATATCAAAACACATCAAACATTATGCGGGTTTGCAATGGAAACAGAAAATGTAATCGAAAATGCTAAAAATAAATTTATTAAAAAGAATTGTGATTTACTTGTTGTCAATGATTTATTTGAAAAAGGTGCTGGTTTTAAAGGAGATACGAATAAAGTAGCCTTTATAACCAAAAATTTTGTTGAATACAAAGATCTTATGTCTAAATCTCAATTAGCAGATTTAATTATAGATAAATTAAGAAAAATCAAAGGAGAATAATATGTTAGTTGTTGTAGATATTGGAAATACAAATATAACTATGGGATTATATCATGATGATAAATTAGTTGGTAATTATCGTTTAACAACTAAATTACAGCGTACATCCGACGAATATGGCTTTATGATTTTAAGTTTCTTAAATGCTTATCATACAAAAGTCGAAGATATCAAAGATGTGATTATTGCTAGTGTTGTACCTAAAATCATGTATTCTTTTACCAATTCAATTCGTAAATATTTTCATAAAGAGCCCATTATTGTAGGTCCTGGAATTAAAACAGGAATTTCAATCAAAATAGATAATCCAAAAGCTTTAGGTGCTGATCGTCTAGTTGATGCTGCTGGTGCATACTATTTACATCATTGTGCATGCTTGGTCATTGATTTTGGTACTGCTACAACTTTTGATATCATTTCATCAAAAGGAGAATTCTTAGGTGGCGCTACTGCCCCAGGACTTGGCATCAGTGTTGAAGCTTTATCTTCCCAAGCTGCCAAATTACCAGAAATCGAAATCAAAAAACCTGCATCAATAATTGGTCGTAATACTGTTGACAGTATGCAAGCTGGTGTCGTTTATGGTTATATCGGTTTAACCGATAAGATTATCTCTCAAATCAAAAAAGAATATGGTGAAGAATTAAAAGTTGTCTCTACTGGCGGGCTAGGTCGTATGATATATCATGAAACTGATCTTATAGATACTTATGATCCAGATCTAACATTTAAAGGATTAAAAATTATTTATGATCTTCAAAACAAATAACACCTCTTGTTAATATATAAGAGGTGTTTTTTATATAAAATCTTTTTCTTCATTAGACAATTCAAAAATTATTTCTTGACTGTTTTCCAAATAATACATGAGATAAATATGTTGTAACGATATATTTTTGACTTTCAATAACTGATCTAACCAAGTTCTATCCCGCCCGATATTCTTTAATTGATCAACTAGAACACTTCCTTCTTTAACCAATAAAACAGGTAGTTTTTTATCTTGGATTATTTTTTGGCTATCTCCTAGTTGATAAGGACGATATTCTTCTTTTGGTAGAAAACTAAGTGTTCCATTTGTCTCGAGTACAACCTGATTAATCTGAGATATATCGAAATAGCCATTAATCCGACATTGCATCAAAAATTCATCTAAATCCATTTTTGCTTTCTTTAATTGATTATTATATATTTGATCATTTTCATATAAAACAATCGGCCTTCCTTCAACTAAATAACGAATCTTAGGATATCGATACGTAATTTTGGATAAAAAATAAGGGAATAAAGCATATATAATCATACCAATCAAAGGTTTTAAAATATGAGCAAAGTCTTTCATAATCAATTCTGATGCAATAGAACCAATCGTGATTCCAATTATATAATCATACATACTTAATTGACTAACTTGCCTATACCCCAATAATTTTGTTAAAAAAAACAATACAATTAAAGAAAGAATAGGTAAAATTATAAACTCTAATAATTTCATCATATCACCAATTTAAGTATGACCATAAATAAAAAAAAGAAACGATTAAATTAATTAATCATTTCTATAACAAGCAATAATTTCACCTATATACATTTCATGATAATCTTTTTCAGGATACCATCTTTGATCAATTGAATCATCAATAAAATGTTCCGGTTTAAGATAATCACTATACATTTTTTTACATATAAAAACCATTTTACCTTGTTTGAATGTAGGTTGTCCTTCAATTTCTTCTATATCAAAATGTACATCTGAAATTTTATCTCCATCACGTCCAGAACGTGACCCTAAAATACCTAATTCTTTTTTATAACCATCAAATAACGTAACAGTAAAGTAGTCTTGAGCATCTACAAATTTTTTTGTATATCTTTGAGGTCTAATGAATACTGTAGCTACATTTTTACCCCATAAATGTCCAAGTTGACCCCAACTTGCAGTCATTGTATTGACTTGATCATTATTTTTAGCACTAATAAGAACCCAATGATTAGAAATTTCATCAAAGGGGTTAAAAGATAATTCATTTATATCAATTTTTTTATACATACACTCTCTCCTTTTAATAACCTAAATCTTCATTAACAACAATAACTTGTATTCTATTTTTTACAGATTGATAAGATAGTTTAACAAAAGAACTACAAATACGATCAGCAGAATGACAATTTAAACATTTACCAGCCTTGGTACAAGGCGTATTTTTATTTAAACGTAAAGCGTTAGTGGGCGCCGCTACATTTCTAATATGATTAATTGCCGCTTCTTCATTTGTAAAAATTTTATTTCTGCCAACAATAACAAGCACCTTCTTAGGTCCATAAATCATCGCAGCAACTCTATTTCCATTACCATCAATATTATAAAGACAACCATTCATATCAATAGCATTACTACTTGTAATATATAAATCAGCCAATAACGACTGTCTAAAAATATCTTGAATTTGTTCACCGGTTAATCCTTCTTGATAACGATCATAAAATTTAACAGGACTTTTTCTAATTTTATCAATAACACCTGTTTCAAATAATGTCATTGATCCTCCCACACCAACACTCACGTTATCTTTAAGATATTGATTCAAATAATCTAATAGTTCTCCCTTATCATTTAACTGTACCAATTCCATATTATTATCGCGAAAAGCTTTTTCCATTTTTTCACGCTTTAAATTAATTAATGTTTCTAAATTTTTATCCATCTTTACACATCATCACTAAGTGACTTTCCTCCTACCACCATAGTATAACACTCAATCTATCATTTATTAAGCATCAATTTATGAAATAGTAATGACATCTAAATCATTAGGAACATAAACATTTCCCTTAAAATATTGTTTAGCTTCTTGCGTATATAATTCTTTTCTATTTTTTAAGTTTTTCTCTTCAGTATGATATAAGACAAGATTTTTTACATTTTGTTGGTTAGCTAAAATACTTGCATCTTTAGCCGTTGAATGATGCTTTTCATATGGTTTAAATATATCTCTTTGATCATATAAACAAAAAGCTTCACATAAAAGCCAAGTTGAATCTTTTACATAATCTAAACAAGATTCATCACATGGCTCATCGCCTAAACATGTTAATTTTTGATTTCCCTCTAAAATATAAAAACCGAACTGTTTCATTTTAGTTGAATGAATATCAAAAAAAGTAAATGGTAAGTGATTGATTATACATGTTTGTAAGTGTGTGACTTCTTTAATAAAAATACGATTATCTAATAGACCAACCATCTTATTGACTAAAGTCAACTCTAAAATTGTTTTTAACGTAGTCGCTGCTTCATCATGACAGTATATGTAAAAATCACCAGAATATGTCCCTTGTAAAATTTGTGTTGCTATCATACGATAAACCCAAATTGCTCCTAAGATGTGATCCGTATGACAATGTGTAATAATCATATGATGAATTTGATTTAATGATATATTAGCTAAATCTAATTGTTTTAAAATGCCGTTACCCCCTCCGGCATCAACTAAAACATATTCATTTAAGTTTTTTATTGCAAAACAAGTGTTATAACAGTCTTTTACAGTTGCATTTCCAGTACCCAAAAAAATAATTTCTTCCATTGTTTCATCTCCTTATGTAATCTTGATTTATCATATCATAAATCAATTGAATGGCAAGATTATATCTTATAAAATAAACTAGGAGGTTTAATTATGAAAAGATTACTTATTGTTGTTGATTATCAAAATGATTTTGTTAACGGTAGCCTAGGATTTGAAAATGCTAAAAAAATTGATTCCTATATTGCTTCTCTTATAAAACAATTTCATCAAAATCAAGATGATGTTATTTTCACTTATGATAGTCATGAAACAAATTACTTAAACACACAAGAAGGAAAAAATCTACCCATTGCTCACTGTATTAGAAAAACGGATGGTTGGAATCTATATGGAAAAGTTGCTCAAGAAAAAAATAAAAATGACCTATGTATTTATAAAAATACCTTTGGCTCATTAGAATTAGGAAACATCTTAAAAGATACTCGTTATCTTGATATTACAATTGTTGGTATTGTTTCTAATATATGTGTTCTTTCTAATGCTATTATTGTTAAAAGTGCTCTTCCCGAAGTGCCTATTTATATAGATAAAAAAGGGATAGCCAGCAATGATTTAGATTTACAAGAAAAAACAATAGAAATTTTAGAAAATTTACAATTTAAAGTAAAAAATAAATAAAAGTTCATGTTGTTTTCTGTTGACACTCTTCTTAATGAAGCGTAAAATTTGCTTTAAGATAAAACAAGAAAGGAAGTACTTAAAATGTCAAAGAAAGATATTGATTGGTCTAATATCGGTTTTGGATATATACCAACAGAAGCAAGATTTGTTGCAAATTATAAAGATGGAGCATGGGATGAGGGCGTGATTACTGCTGATGACAAAGTTGTAATTAGTGAATGTGCTGGTGTTTTACAATATGCACAAACTTGTTTTGAAGGATTAAAAGCATATACTACAAAAGATGGTAAAGTTGTTTGCTTCCGTCCTGACTTAAATGCAGAACGTATGGCAAATACATGTAAAAGATTGGAAATGCCAGTTTATCCTGAAGATAAATGGGTTGAAGCAATTGAAAAAGTTGTTAAAGCAAATATTGATTATGTACCACCTTATGGTTCAGGAGCAACTTTATATATTCGTCCATATATGTTTGGTAGTGACCCAGTTATTGGAGTTAAACCTGCAAATGAATATCAATTTAGAGTGTTTGTTACTCCAGTAGGACCATATTTTAAAGGAGGAGTTAAACCTATTACAATTAGAGTTTCTGATTTTGACAGAGCAGCTCCACACGGAACAGGACATATTAAAGCTGGTTTAAACTATGCTATGAGTTTACATGCTATCGTTGATGCTCATAATCAAGGATTTGATGAAAATATGTATTTAGATGCAGCTACTAGAACTAAAGTTGAAGAAACTGGTGGAGCAAACTTCATTTTCGTTACTAAAGATAATAAAGTTGTTACTCCTAAATCAAATAGTATTCTTCCTTCAATTACTAGACGTTCATTAATGTACGTAGCTAAAGAATATTTAGGATTAGAAGTTGAAGAAAGAGAAGTTTACTTTGATGAAGTAAAAGATTTCGCTGAATGTGGTCTTTGTGGTACTGCAGCAGTTATTTCTCCAGTCGGAAAAATTAATGATCATGGAAAAGAAATCTGCTTCCCAAGTGGAATGGAAGAAATGGGACCAATCACTAAAAAACTTTATGAAACATTAACAGGTATTCAAATGGGAACAATTGAAGCTCCTAAAGGTTGGATTAAAGTTATTAAAGAATAAATTATTAACGTTACAGAAATAATCTGTAACGTTCTTTTTTTAGATAAAAACAAAGCGTTTAGATAGATAATTCTAAACGCTTTATTACTTATTTACGATCTTCCATTTTTATATAATCTCTTGTTTCACCAACATATTTAGCAGCCGGTCTTACAATACGACCAGAATAAAGTTTATTTTCTATGTTGTGGGCTAACCATCCAACCGAACGCCCAATGACAAACATGAGTGTATAGAGTTCACGAGGAATATTTAACATATCATAGATAAGTCCACTATAAAAATCTATGTTAGCACAAACGTGTATTCCTTTACGTGATTCAATTTCTTGAATAGCTTTTTTTTCAAATCGGTTAAAGAATTCATATTCTTTATACCTGTTTTTTTCTATAGCAAGTTCTTTACATTTAGCACGAAGAATCTCACAACGAGGATCACTAATTGTGTAAACTGCATGCCCTATTCCATAAATCAAACCAGAATTATCATTAAAATCTTTATCTAATATACGTTTAACTAAAGATTCAATTTCCTGATCACTTGCATCTAAGCCAATTTCTTTGATTACTAAATCCATTTGTTTTTTTACTGCAAGATTAGCACCACCATGTCTAGGTCCTTTTAACGATCCAATCGCCCCGGCAAAACTAGAGTAAATGTCAGTCCCTGTTGAACTAATAACGACGTTTGTAAAAGTCGAGTTATTACCTCCACCATGATCAGCATGTAAAACTAAGCACATATCCAAAACTTCAACTTCTTTTTTAGTAAACTTTTGATCATCCCTTAAAAGACATAGTATATTTTCAGCTATTGAATAGTCAGAACGAATTTGGTGAATAAACAAACTCTTTTTATCAAAATAATGAACCTTACTACGATATGCATAACAAACAATAGAAGGTATTTTAGCAATGAGATCTAAACCTTTATCTAAAGTTGCTTCTACTGAAATGTTATCTGGATCATCATCATATGAATAAAGCATTAAAACTTCCTGTTGTAATTTATTCATCATATTTTTGGTTGGAAAACCTAAAATTTTACTTTCTAAAAAGTATTCAGGTAAAGCGTAACGTTTAGATAATTCTTTTTTAAAAGCATCTAATTCATCTTTATTTGGTAGATATCCAAATAAAATTAAAAAACTAACTTCTTCAAAAAGATAACGATCATCAGGATTATGTCCATTAATTAATTCAGAAACACGAATCCCCCTATAATATAATCGTCCTTCTGTATCAACCTTTTTTCCATCAACTCTTTTATAACCTACTACATCGGCAATTTTAGTTAATCCAACTAAAACACCTGTTCCATCTTCATTTCTTAAACCATTTTTAACATTGTATAAGGAATAAAGACTGTTTTCTATATTATTTATTTGTTTCCCCTTTTCAAAAAAACAATCTATAGTATCACTCATCATGTCACCCCCAAAATTATTTACGTATGATTATTATAACACATTATTTAAAGATTGTATACAATCTTTAAATTCAAAATAAAAACAAATGTTTCCATTTGTTTTTATTAGAACTTAAGTTTTTTTACATACGATTGAACATCTTTGATAGTATATTGATCATGATTATAAATTACATGAATCCATTGTGATAATCGATTCATCATATTTTTAGATCCTACTGTTTCCCCTTTATTCATTTGAAATAACTGTGTAAGAAAAAAACAAATATCGTCACAGTCTAAATCCGGAATATCTTTTACAGTAACAATTCCTTTTAAATCAAAGATTTCTTTTGCTTTTACTTTCGTTCTTTTAGATACTTCTAAAATCATAATATAATTTTATAAATATGTAGCGACTTACATATTATACTCTTTTTAAATATAAAAAGAAATATGTATCTGATTAATTGTCAAATATATGCAAATTGATTAAAATATATTTATAGGAGAAGCTTTTATGAAAATAAATAATTTTAATTATCACGGTTTGTCATCTCAAGAAGTTAAACAACGTATTGATTTAAAGCAGACTAATAAAATAAATCAATCAATTACAAAAACATACAAAGAAATTTTTTGTCAAAATATTCTTACTTTCTTTAATCTCATTAATATCATTTTATTTTTATGTGTTTTACTCGTTGGATCTTATAAAAATATTTTATTTATTTTTATTATTATCATCAACACAGCCGCAGGAATTTATCAAGAAATTAAAGCTAAGCGTATACTTGATCAACTATCACTTTTAGAAAAACAGACAATCGAAGTCATTCGAGATAATAAGATTGAACTTATTGATATAGAGAATATTGTTTTAGACGATGATATCATACTTACAACAGGCAAACAGATTCCTGTCGATTGTACAATGATAGACGGACATATTGAAGTCAATGAATCTTTACTAACAGGAGAAGCAGATGCTATTTTTAAGCAAAACGGAGACACTCTTTTATCCGGTAGTTATGTTACTTCAGGTAAGGCAATTTGTCATGTAATTCGTGTAGGAGATGAAAGTTATATTAATAAAATCATTGATGAAGCAAAACAGTACCAACAAAAATCATCTCAACTTTATCAATCATTAGATCATATTTTAAAAATTATTAGTATTATCATCATTCCTATTGGAATCTTATTATTCTTAAAACAATTTTTATTAAGTCGTATTTCTTTGCAAAATGCAATTCTTTCAACCGTAGCTGCTTTACTTGGTATGATTCCCGAAGGTCTTGTCTTACTAACAAGTGTTGCCTTAACCCTTAGCATTCTCCGTCTTGCAAAAAAACAAACTCTTGTTCGTGATTTATATAGTATTGAAACACTTGCGAGAGTAGATACTGTTTGTTTGGATAAAACTGGTACTTTAACAAAAGGACAATTAACTGTAGAAAATATTGAATCTTTTAATAATCAACCTATAAGGGAAATTATTGCTAATATGAATTATTGTTTTGAAGATAAAAACAGTACAGCTGTTGCTTTACAAGAATATTTCAAACAAGAACATAACTACCATCCCGTACACATTGTCCCTTTTTCATCTAAAAGAAAATATAGTGCTGTTTCATTTGAAAACAAAGGAACTTATTATATCGGTGCCTATCAATTTTTATTTCCTAATGGACATGAATATATAGAAAAAAAATACAATGAGTATAGCCATCATGGATTACGAATTATTATTCTTGCCCATCACAACAAAATCATCCAAGATGATCAACTGTTAGAACAACTTGAACCTATTGGAATGATTACACTAACTGATATTGTTCGTCAAAGTGCCCCTACTACATTGCAATATTTCAAAAACCAAGGCACAAATATTAAAATTATTTCTGGCGATGATCCAGTAACAGTGTCAAACATTGCTAGAAAAGCAGGATTAGATGGTTATCAACATTACATTGATGCCTCATCCATAGAAAATGACTGTGATATAATAAATCTAGTAGAAAAATATAATATTTTTGGTCGCGTTAGTCCAGAACAAAAAAAGCAGATTGTTTTAGCTTTACAACATCATGGTCATACTGTAGCAATGACAGGTGATGGCGTTAATGATATTTTAGCTTTTAAAGTTGCTGATTGTGCAATTGCTATGGCTTCAGGAAGTGAAGCAGCAAAAAATTGTGCTAATATTGTTTTATTAGATAATCAATTTGAAGCAATTCCTGATATTGTCAATGAAGGTCGCCGTGTTATTAATAATATTACTGCCTCGTCATCTATGTTTTTAATCAAGACAACCTTTTCAGTTATTTTAGCAATTGGTACCATTTTATTTGGTAGCATCTACCCTTTTTTACCTATTCAGTTATCAGTATTAGGTGCTTGCTGTGTAGGTATACCAACATTCTTTTTAACTTATGAAGCTAATTTTAATCGGGTGCAAAGTAGATTTATGTACCACGTTTTTAAAAATGCTTTCCCTTATGGTATTTTAATTGCTATAAGCTCAATTATCATTATGAATATTGGACAAATAATTGGTTTTAATAGTCAAACACTATCAACTATATGTGTTTTAATTACTGGATGGTGTTACTATTGTGGCCTAAAAGATATCTATTCACCTATGACACTTTATCGTAAAGTTGTAATTTATGTACTTCAAATATGTTATTTTATTATTCTTATTATTGGTCAAAAATTTCTTTCTTTAGGGAACATTGATTTTTTTAATGCAATTGTACTTATTTTCATTATTACAACATCACATATGTTTTTTGATTTTAACCGATACATATACGATTTATTATTTATACATTTTAAAAAGAAATATCAAAAAAAGGAGCATAGAGTATGGACAAAAAAATAGAGGAACTTGCAAATATATTAGAGGACGAAACAATAGCTATACGAAGAAGTCTTCACCGTTATGCTGAAAGAGGATGGTTAGAATACCGTACAGCATCATTAATTGCAAGAAGATTAGATAATTTAGGTTATCAAGTTCTTGTTGGAAAAGAGGTTATGAAAGCTGATGCCCGTATGAATTTACCACCAAAATCAATATTAGATTTAAGTTACAAAAGAGCCTTATTACAAGGAGCTGATAAATACTATTTAGAAAAAGTCAAAGATGGTTACACAGCTGTTGTTGGTATTTTAAAAAATGGCAAGGGACCAACTGTAGGAATTCGCTTTGATATGGATGCACTCGGCATTTTAGAATCGAAAAATGAAGAGCACATTCCTACTCAGTTAGGATTTGGATCATGTAATCTTGGCGCAATGCATGCTTGTGGCCATGATGGACATGTTTCAATTGGCTTAACCGTAGCAAAAATTTTAATGCAAATTAAAGAATCAATGCATGGAACAATCAAATTGATATTCCAACCCGCTGAAGAATCAGTAAGGGGTGCTAAATCAGTAGCCTTAAGTGGTATTTTAGATGATATAGACTATTTATATGCTGGTCATATTTGGCCACAAAATCCTGGGGACGATAGTGATTTATACCTTGGTATGGATGAAACATTCGCAACAACAAAACTGGATGTATTTTATCATGGTGTTTCTGCTCATGCATCGGGTATGCCACAGTTTGGTAAAAATGCCCTTTTATCGGCTGCTTCATGTATTTTAAATTTACACGCAATTCCTAGAAACAGTGATGGTTGTACTCGAATAAATGTAGGAACTGTCCAAGCTGGTACAAGTAGAAATGTCGTTCCTGAAATAGCAAAATTAGAAATAGAAGTTCGTGGTGCTACTTCACAACTCAATCAATACATGGAAGTTTATGCTCGTGATGTTATTCAAGGCGCTGCTTTAATGCATGATACTTATGTTGAAATCAAAGAAGTTGGAAAAGCTTTTACCATCGATTGTGATCAACCATTTATGAATAAAATTCGCCAAATTATTTCTACATATCAACCACAAATTAAGATTGCTAAAAAGGATTGTGGTGCGCTTGATGGAAGTGATGATTTTTCATATATGACTAGCAGAGTACAAAGCCATGGCGGTCAAGCAACATACATGCAATTTGCTTGTAAGGTAACAGAGACTCCTCACAATGATGCCTACGATTTTGATGAATCCATCTTAAAAAAAGCAGTTATTATCTTTTCTACTATCACCTATCACTTATTAAAAAATGATTAAGCAAAAAGCTTAATCATTTATTTTTTGAAAAATTGTGAAAATTGATCAATGAATGAATCCATACCTGTTTCAAATTTATCTTTTAAATCTACTAAATCATCTTTACCTTTTTCAATTATATTATCGCGATCATTATCATTAGCTAAGTAGACATTTTTAGCATAATCTTTAGCTTTAATTGCATACTGTGTTACTTCATTATCAATTTTTTGATTACTTTTTTTTGAAACAGCTTCAATATAATATGCTTTTTCATATATCTTTTTAGCAACCTCTTCATCTTTAATATCATCCAAATGATGATGAATATAATTTAATGCATCTTTTAATTCATCACGTGAATAAGTAAAATGATCACCTAATTGATCATCAACATTATTTTGTAAATCTGTTAAATCATCTTCACTTCGGTTATTATTTTGACAACCTGTTAATAATAAAACAAAAGAAAACATACATAAACCATATATTAATAATTTTTTCATTATTTCATCTCCTACTTATATTGTGGATAAAATAACAAAATTTATACTCTAAAGATGATTTAAAACATACTGATTACATTCATTTTTTACAAATTCCATTTGTTTTTTCAACAAAGGATTATAAACAAAACGATCTATATTTTTTCTTATATATTGCGTTTCTTTTAAATACTGAAAACTAGCGTTAAAATTCAAATCAAAAACAAAAGCAAAATAAGAAACCCACATATCAACTTCATTTTTTCTATTGCTTGATAATATTAAGTGATGTTTTTTAATATCGTCAATAATATTATCACTAACCAATTGATTAACAAAGTTTTCTTCAGATATATCAAACAAAGTTTCAATAGATTCAATGTTTTTGACTCTAAAATTATCTAACTTATCGCTATCCCTTATTAGCTTCGCATGCAATAAAATTTTTTGATCTTTAATGACAGGTAATTGATATAAAGAATGATACTGAATAGCCGATTTTATAATTTGATCATATTGGTCAGTGTCAATAAATTCTCTAATCAAATTATCCTCAAATAATATTTTTACACCTAATAAAGCATGATCTACGTTTTGATCACTAAAACTATTAAATTGTTTCAATTGTTCAAAGCGACCGATGTCATGTAACAACGCAATTAATAAAGATAACTGGTAATCTTCGTAAGATAACTGTTCGTGTATTGCAATGTATTTAGAAGTTTCAACTACACAATATGTGTGAATCATTTTTAATCTGATTTTATCATTATTTAAATCATATTGACTCACATACTTTTCAAATCTTTTTTTCGCTTTATCGATATCAATCATACAAACACTCCTTTTTTTATGCTATAGTCATACTGAGGTGATATCATGAATACATTATTATTGAAACAATATCAAGCATTAATTGAAAATATAAATTATGATCTTTCTCTGCTTGCAAACACATCAGCATTTATTAAAGAAAACATTAAAGATGTTTCTTGGGCGGGATTTTACTTATATTATGATGATAAATTAATTTTAGGTCCATTTCAAGGATTGGTTGCCTGTAATGAAATACAATTAAATCGTGGTGTTTGTGGAAAATGTGCAATTACTAAAGAAACCCAAAGAATTGCAAATGTCCATGAATTTGCCGGACATATTGCCTGTGATAGTTTGAGTCAAAGTGAGCTAGTCATTCCTATTATTTTTCAAAATCAACTTTATGGCGTATTAGATTTAGATTCATACAAAGTTAACCGTTTTTCAAAGGAAGATCAACTATTTTTTGAAAATATTGTTTCCATATTAGAAACACAATTAAAAGGAAATAAGTAATTATTTCCTTTTAATTTAAAATAAATGTTTTCCTTCTAAAAGTAGCATGTATTTAAGCAAAGTTAATGATATAGTTCTATTTACACTAGACATATTTTTAAATCCCTTCATCCCCGTTATTAACTTATTCAGTTTATTTTCAGTAATATCACAAACCATTTTAATATTAGATTGGTTAAGCAATTCAAAGAATTCATTAACAAAGGATTCTTTTTGAACATTATCCATACTTTCTAATATTTTATTAATCTCATCATTAATCTTGATACAGCGTTCATCCAATTGATCACATACCTTAAATTTATCAGCCTTTATTTTCCATGTAAACCCACTATGTTGCATCATCGTATGTGAAAAAGAACTCACAATTATCTGTCTACAATCATGATATAAAAGACCACCTATAACACTTCCTTGCGGTCTAAAAGTAATAATCTTATCTTTCATTTCTTGATATTCAGTTGTTTTTAAAAATGACTGATTAAAGCCTGGTCCATCAAAATTATAGATTTTTTTAACATACTTTTTTATTTTTCTATCTAATTTGACTCCTGCATAAATAGCTAAATTGCCACCTTTAGAATGACCAGCTAAATATACATGAGGATATTTAAAAAAGTGCCCTTTTTTATTTAATATTATTTTGTAATCTTTTATGACTTGTTCAGTATACTTAACTGCCTCTTCTTGAGATGGAACTTTTTCTCTATATATCATATTAAAATCTTCTTTCCAGCCCAAGATAGTATCATCCGTTCCTCTAAAAGCAATATATAAACAACATTGTGGTAAAACAAATGTCATAGCTGAAAACTGTTTTTCTTTACAATAATCAATATCATTACAATATCGAATAATAGAAATATCTTTGAAGCGAGAATAATTATTTAATATTTGAACTAAATTTGTTGATTCATATATTAAAGAAAATTCTGATTTTGCATCTTTTAAAGCATTTTGACAGTATAGTGATAACTCACCAATTGTCATATTTTCTTTTATATAATCATCACATGAAATGTATGATAATTCACTCAATATCAAACTATCTACATCATTAAATGGAACTTGTTCAAATGATAAATTTCCCCACCAATTTAAATAATCATATATACATCCCCATTCAATTATTTCTGACATGATATTCAACTCCCTTTTTAGTTAATTTATATAAAAATCAAGAAAGAAAGTCAACTAGGTGACATAAAATGTTAAAACAATTTCATTTAAAATATCTTTTTCTTTCCTTTGTCATTATATTGAGTATTATCTTTTGTTATCAAAAATATCAAAAAGAACTTATTTTTTTTGAGAATCACCCACGTATTGAAATACACCAACAGTACAACTTTTTAGCAAATATTAAATCAGTAAAAAACGGTAAAATTAAAGACGTTTCTTATAATATCAATAATCTTAATATTCATAAGCTAGGAACATATACCATAAACTATCACTATCATCATCGTCAATATCCCCTAAAAGTGGATGTTATTGATTCAAAAAAGCCATCATTTCAGATTCATCCTTATGAAATAGATTTAGGCATGCAAGCATATCCTAAAAATTTTATTAGCCATATTCAAGATCAAACCCAAACAAAAATATATTTTGACAAAAAATATCGATTCAATAAGCCTGGTAAACAAAAAATATCGATTACAGTTGAAGACCAAGCGCATAATAAGACAACCAAAAGCACTTATCTTAAAATATGCAAAGCCGATAAACAAAAACCAATTATCAAAAATCTTCAACCTCTTACATTAAAAATCAACACTCCTTATGATTTAAAAGAAGGCCTTGTTTATCACGATAATCAAGACCCTCACCCACAACTTATTATTAATTCAAACCAATTTGATATATCTAAAGAAGGAACATATTATGTATCATATATTGTAAAAGATCGTTCAGGAAATCAAACAAAAAGAATAAGAAAAATAACGGTTGTCAAAAATATCAAAATAGGAGTTGAACAGGAAAGTCATGAAAAAATAGTATATTTAACTTTTGATGATGGTCCATCATCAAATACAATTAAAATATTAAGAATATTAGATCAGTATAAAATCAAAGCTACTTTTTTTGTAACAGGTAATGGTCAAAATTATAATAAATATATAAAATTAGCCCAAGAAAAAGGACATACTATAGGAATGCACTCATACAGCCATGATTATGATAAAATATACAAATCAGTCAATGACTACATGGCTGACTTAGAACGTTTAAGCCAGATGTTAAATAATCTCATTGGCTATACACCCCATTATATACGCTTTCCAGGAGGAAGTAGTAATCAAATATCTAAACAATATAATATAGGAATTATGTCGGCGCTGACTAAACGCGTTATCGATGAAGGATACCAGTATTATGATTGGAACTGTGGTACAGGTGATGCCACTGCTCACCTTGTTTCTGTAAACAAGATCATTCAATCAGCCACGCATTCATCACATAACAATATCATTATATTAGCTCATGATACAAACACTAAAACAACAACAGTAGAAGCTTTACCAACAATTATTCAATACTATTTGAATAAAGGTTACAAATTTAAAGCTATTGATGATCATTCTTTTACTTGTCATCATCATGTTAAGAATTAAAGGAGACTACTTGTCTCCTTTAAAATCATCTAATAAATAGTTCTTCATAACCTTATTTTTACGTTTAAATTCATCGTAATTCTCTTTATGTGTATGACTTACAATCATCTCAAATTCTCGAGAAGACATTCTCGTTGCACCTCTACCACTGACAATGAGTTGTTCTAAAGCATCTGATGTCACAACGACAACTCTAAAATTTTTAGCTAAATCATGAGTTACCCTTTCAATATACATATCTGCCGTTTGAGCTTCTTTTGTATAAACCAGAAAAATATTATCGTATTTTTCAATAAGTCCATCATTCTTTTTTACTTTATAAGCATCAAAAACAAGTATTAAAACATTATTTTTGTATCCTTGGTAATTACACATCATATCAATAAGTTTCATTCTTGCAGCATCTAAATTATCTTTAGCTAAATCTTTCAACTCATCCCATGAAAATATAACATTATAACCATCAACTAATAAACACTCTGGCAAAATTGTTACTTTTTCATTATTTATTATTTCGATTTTTCTATTCATATCTTTAGATAGGCGATGTTTAATTGGACCATAAGTACGAATAAATATCTCTTCCAATTCTTTTTCATCTATAACTTGTTGACGGTGATTATTTTTTGGGGGCTGATATGTTTTTTTTAAAGGTAAATGCATATATTGTTCTACTTGATTCCATGGTACATAAAACCCACTACCATTCTTACAAAAAATAGAACCTGTAGGATAATATGGATCCTCTTCACTATTGTAATGTATTTGATTTATGACTTCTTCTTGATTATTGACTTCATAATATCCATCAAGCTGATATGATAAATGACCACTTCCTTTGGTAGAATCTTTAAATCTTAAAGGATAATCAAGCATTTTAGAAACAGGACCTGTTCCTTTGATTACAATCATTTCATCTTGTGTAATTTCAAATTTACAGTCCATTAATTCCAAATCAAATATAACTTTACTCATATATTCTTGATTTAAAGTCATTTTAAAAGCATAATATGGCTCTAAAATAATTGATTTTGCCTTCTTAAGACCTTGTCTTAGCGCCCGTAATGTTGCTTCTTTAAAGTCACCACCTTCGGTGTGCTTTTGATGTGCCTTTCCATTAATGACTGTAATCTTCATATCAGTAACAGCTCCACCGATTAAAACTCCTTTTAAATATGACTCTTTTAAATAATGAAGACAAGCATTTTGATAAGATAATGATAATTGACTAGGACTACAATCTAAACAAAACTGTAAACCGCTTCCCCTTGGTAAAGGTTCTAACAAAAGATGGACTTCACTATAATGTTTAAGTGGTTCAAAATGACCAACCCCTTCGACACTTTGACTTATTGTTTCATAGTATGAAATTTGTCCCATATCAAATGTTACTGGTAACTGATACCGATCAAAAATAATTTGTTTAAGAATTTCTAATTGAATTTCTCCCATCACTTGAATTCTTAGTTCATTTATTTCAGATTCATAATGGAAATGTAAATTAGGATCTTCATAAGACAAGTTTCTTAATTTTCTAATAGCATCACTTTGATTACAATCATCTGGCAAAACAATCCGATAAGAAAGAAACGGTACAATCTGTGGCTTTTCCAAAATATATTGACCATTTAAATCCATGCCTATCTCCAATGAATGTAAACCAGTAACAGCAATAATATCACCCTCATGTGCTGTTTGAACTAGATCAAATTTACTTCCATGATAAATACGAATTTGATGAATTTTTTCTTTTTGATACACTTCATCTTTAACATTCAAAGAACCGCCTCTTAATAAAATATGAGTAAGGCGTGTATTTTTATCATAAGTAATCTTATAGACAATTCCTTCCAATTTCTCTTTTTGATGATATGCTACACAGTATTGATCCATAAAATCTAATAAAAATGAAATATGATCATTTTTTAATGCCGATCCAAAAACACATGGAAAAAACAATCTATTCTTGAATGCATTTTCCATATTATATTGTCCGATGTCCCCATTTTCTAAAAAAGCATCTAAATAAGAATCATCTAATAAAGAAATATTTTCTTGAAAATCAGCCTCACTAGCATCAAAACAAAAAGAAGATAATTCATTTTGAATTTGTTTAAGAAGTTCTTTAGAACTTTGATAAGCCATATCCATTTTATTAACAAATATAATAGTAGGTACATTAAAATGCTCTAATAACTTAAAAATAGTTCGTGTATGTGACTGTATTCCCTCTCTTGCATTAATAACTAAAATAGCATAATCAAGTATTTGTAGCGATCTTTCCATCTCGCTTGTAAAATCAACATGACCGGGAGTATCGATAAGATTAAATGAAGTATTTTTCCATTTAAATACACCTTCTTTAGAAAATACAGTTATACCTCTTTCTCGTTCCATCTGTTCATAATCTAATAAACTATCTTTTTTATCAACACGACCCATTTTTTTAATAAGCCCACTTTGATAAAAAAAGCTTTCACTTAATGTCGTTTTCCCTGCATCTACATGCGCTAAAATTCCAATCGTTATTTTTTTCATAATTCTCCTTTATAAAAAATAAATCACTTTAGTGATTTATTTTTCTTAATATACGATCAACATAAGGAATATTTGATAAATATTCTGGATGATCTTTGTATAAATATAAAACAACAATAAAATAAACAACAATTCCAATAATAATTGATATAAATAATGGGATAAAAACCATTCTCGTTAAATTAAATAAACCATGATAAACTAAATAGACCACGACTCCCATAAAAATCGAAGCTAATAAAGGTAATAAAACAGTTCTTCGTAAATGTATCTTAAAATTTAAAATACGAGATAATGCCCGTTGATTTAAAAAACAAACAATGGCTGCATAACCAATATTGCAAGCAGCAAGAATGTATAATGCCCATTCTTTTGGTAATAAAAATAAACATATTGATAGCATCATTGCATAAATAATCAATGCTTTGCTTGCATTTTTTAACGGTTCTTTAACATGGCCTATCGCTTGTAAAATTCCATTTGTAAAAGTCGATAATCCATAAAAACCAATTGCTGGTGAACCAACAGTAAGTACTGTGGCTGCAATTTGTAAAGTTTGTTTTTGTGGAAAAAGTGTGCCCATAATAGGATAAGAAAGAACCGCCATTCCGATAAATGATGGAATAAGCACTAACATTGTTGCATTGATACCATTATTAATTAATTTTCTTGTTTCTTTAAAATTTTGTGTGATATAGCTTCCGGATACAGCTGGAATTGAAGCTGTAGACATGGCACTTGCTAGAGCAATAGGTACGTTAATTAAAACCATGAATTTTCCAGAATAAACGCCATATAACTGACTCATTAATACAGAATCCATTCCTTTGTAATTCATAAAGAAATAATAAATATACATATCTACAGTAGTAACGATATTAAAAATACATGTTGATATAATAATTGGTGTTACAATTGACAGAATTGATTTAAATATAGCTTTAGAAGTATCTATATACTCTATACCATCACTTTCATCAATCATTTTATTCTTTTTTCTTAAGAACATAAAAGTCATATAGACTAATGCAATTAAAACACCGGCACCTGTTCCTAAGGCACTTCCTCCTGCCCCATAACTGGCCATCAATGAATGATTACCATTAATAAAAGGTTGAATAAAGAGCCACGCTGCACCTATTGAAACAACAGCATTAAAAATTTGTTCAATAATTTGTGAAACAGATGTATAAAGCGTTGTTGAATGTGCTTGAAAGTAACCCCTTAAAACCCCAACTAAACCAGAAAGAAAAATAGTTGGACATAAAATACGTAATGCAAAAACTGCATATTTAGGTACTATATACGGAGCAATAAAAAATGCTATTAATGCCGCTGATCCACCAATTACACAAATATAAATAAAAGAACATTGTAATATTTTTTTAGCATTTTTATATTGTTTAATTGCTATTTGTTCACTTATTAATTTAGATATAGCTGTAGGAATACTATACGAAGATATCAATAAGATCATAGCATATATATTATAAGCAGTTGAATAATATCCAATTCCTTCATCACCAATTAAAGCTGTTAAAGGACTTCGATATAAAACACCAATAATTCTTACAAATATTCCAGCCACAGCAAGAATTGATGCCTGTTTTACTATTGATTTTGAATTATCCATAAATAACTCCTTCCCAAAAAACAAATATAAAACAACAAGTTAATTTTACCTTTTCATTTAAGTTTCGTCAATGAAACCTGGATAATTTATAGTCAAATTAAGCAAATCATGATATGATAATGCCAACAGGAGGATATATGTTAGCAAGATTACACGTTATTATTTCAAGTGAAAAAGACAATGATATAAATAAAGTAAAAGAAGCATTAATAAAAATAAATCCTTTATTTTCAATTTCACCAGCTCGTCCTTATGCCATGATAAAAGATCATAGTGAATTGTTTATTACATTCAATATCGAACAAAATCAAATCCAACCATTATTAGATCAATTAAACAATGATTGGACCGGTGAAATTGATAGTTGCCAATGTTATGGATTCAATACAAAAATGTTTGATTCACTTGTATATTGTTTAGAATTCGATATTTTTAATTAAAACGATAGTTAACTATCGTTTTAAAAATGCCTTTAACTCATTTAACTTTTTATACGCATCATTTCTTCCAAGATAATATGCCTCATTTAATTTAATAGGATCATTTTCTAATCGCTTAATAGATAAAGAATGCGATGGTCGAATAACAAATGTCTCTCCTTTTTTCTTAGAATCCTCTATATATTCTAATGTTTTATTATATACTTGATGTCTTTCTTTCATTGCATTATAAATTGCAGGATATTTCTTTAATCCTTTTTTCATTATAGAAGAGAATTTCATTGGTTTTTTTCGATATGATTGAGTTTGTGTCAAAACAACAATATTTTTTTCATAACCAATACTTTGAAAATATTTTAATGGAATCGGATCACTAATACCTCCATCTAAATAAAGATGCTGGTCAATGCTTACAGGATTGGACACAAGTGGCATGGAAGCTGAGGCTTGCATCCAAAGTAAATCTTCACCTGTTCCTGTTTTGCATAAATGATATGCTGGTTTCCCTGTTTCTACCTCAGTTATTCCAACATAAAAATCAACAGGATCGGAAATAAAAGTCTCATTATCAAATGGATCTAGTTCTTCTGGTATTTTATGATAACAAAAATCAACACCATACAAATCCCCAGTTTTTAATAAAGATTTCAAGCCAAAATAACGTGGGTCTTGTCCGTATTTCAAATTATAATGTAATACCCTTTCGATTTGTTTCGATTTATAATTACATCCAAATACAGCGCCTGCAGATACGCCAATATAACCATCTACTTCAATGTTATTTTCTAATAAAACATCTAAAACTCCAGCAGTATACAATCCCCTCATAGCACCGCCTTCTAAAATCATTCCTGTTTTCATATAATCACCCCTTATAAATAAACATATTATAAAAAAAGAAATCTCGTTTATCAAGATTTCTTTTTCATTATTTCCTGTTTGAAACTTCGTTTACTTAAAAAATAACCAATAATTAAAATTAAGAATATAGCATCAAATGGGCTCTTTAATGTAATCAAAACAATAACAAAAGAAATTATAATTGTTATAATTTGAATCAATAACGCTTTATTAGAAAGTTGGTATTTTTTTAATAACTTATAATCATTTTTTAATTGAAATAATGCAATATAAAATGCAAACACCGCAACTAATAAATCAATTGAAAAATTAATTAAATAATGTTTTGTCAAAAATTCTTTAACAAATAACAACACTAAATAACTTGACATAGTAACCCATAAACTAGACATTGTATAGTTTTCAATATCAGTTGTCATTTCTTCTTTTTTCATTATTTAGATACCTTTAAAACATCATGTGAAATTTCACTAATATGAGAATTATAGAATTCTTCAACAGCCTTAATCATATAGTAAGTATCTTTGACACCAGCAGTTTCGTATGTCGAATGCATTCCAAGTTGAGGTAAACCAATATCTACACTATTCATTGATACTTGTGCCATAGCTATATTTCCTAAAGTACTTCCTCCTGCTTCATCAGAACGATTAGCAAAGAATTGTACTGGAACACCAGCGCGTTTACAAATATCTTTAAAAATAGCAATACTGATAGCGTCACTTGTATATTTTTGACCTGCATGTGATTTTACAACGATACCTTCATTCATATACACACAGTTAGCTACATCTGTTTTACCTGGATGATTTGGATGAACTGCATGAGCATTATCAGCGCTAAGCATGAAACTTGAAGCCAATGCACAGTAATAATCTTCCTCAGTTTTTCCTAAAGCATTATTTACTCGACGTAACACATCATATAAGAATGTTGATCCAGCGCCTTGTTTTGTACCTGAACCAACTTCTTCGTTATCAAAACATGCTAGTACATTAATTGATTCGTCGTTATATCCTTTTAAGAATCCTTTTAATGATGTAAATCCACATTGTAAATCATCTAAATGTTGACTAGAAATAAATTCTTCATTTGCACCCCAAATTGAAGGAGCAGTACGATTATATAGATATAAATCACTTCCATAAATATCATCAACAGAAACATTCATTTCTTTAGCAATTAATTTATTAAAATCACCTGGTTTACAATCTTGACCACCAAATAAAGGTAACATATCAATTTGTTTATTATATGCATAACCTTCATTAACAGCACGATTCATATGAATCGCCATATTTGGAATTAAAACTAAATCACGATCAATATTAATTAATTTTGTTACAAATTGATTTCCTTCTTTTACAATAACTCTACCAGCAATTGATAAAGGTCTATCAAACCAAGTTGCACACAACATACCACCATAACCTTCTGTGTTAAGTTGAGTATATTTTCCTTTTACTTCAATTTCTGCATTTTCTTTAATTTTAAATGTAGGGTAATCAGTATGGGATGCCACAACATTAAATCCATAATGATCAAGTTTTTTACCTAAATTTAAAGCAATAATACTAGAATTATTACGAGTAACAAAATATTTACCACCTGGTTTAATATTCCAATTTTGACCTTCTAATAATTCTTCGTAGTTTTCTTTTTTTAATTCATTTTTAATGTTATCCACTGCATGAAAAGCACTAGGACTTTTTTGTAAAAAAGATAACATTTCATTTGAAATTTCTTTATACATATTTACGCCTCCATATGTAAGCAATTATAACATATCCTTTTGGCTTACCAAAAGGATATGTTTAAGTTATTTTATTGTTTTGCTTTTTCTCTTTTAGCAATATTTGGTAAAACAATTCCTAAAGCTGTTAAAACAATAGGAGCAATGATATTTAATAACATTGTAAAGATGTCAGTTGAATAAACACCTAAGATACAACAAACAGCTGTAACTAAGAAACACCAAACACCAAAGAATAAAGCAACCTTATTATTTTTAACAAATTTATATTCTGGGTTAAAACGATCATGTGCTTTACGTAAAGCAATATAAGCAACAAATACCCATAAGTAACGCATTGGCATACATACAGAATTTAACTTATTCAATTGAGCAAGTACACCTGCAGCTCCAGCTCCACCAATAATTTGAATTAAAATAATACTTCCTGATAAAACAACAACCATTTTGATACCGTTGATATAAGCACCATATTTGTTTTGTTTTAATAATTTACTAGGAATAAATTGACGTGAATCTTCGTTTTCTAATAACATTCTAAGTGGCGCATCAATACTGATAACTAATGTTGAGAATTGACCAATCATATTACATAATGCATAGATAACTAATAAAGTATCTCCCAATCCATAATATTCACCAAGTTTTTCAAATGACCAATAAGCACCATTAGATACATATGAGTTAAATGACTCAGCACTACCATTAATTACAGATGGATCAAACATCATACCCATTGCAACTGTTCCTAAAATAGCACAAACCATAACCATAATAGCTAATGCAATCATTCCTTTAGGGAAACCTTTACTTGGGTTTTCAACTTTATTTACATATGGTGAAATTTTTTCACATCCACCTACAGCAAACACAAGAATTGAAAGTGAAGTAAAGTAATTAACATTAAATTGTGGAACAATCTTATCTAAGCTAAAATCAAGTGATAAATAACCACCATTAGGATTGATTGCTGGTGCAGCAAACATCATAATGATATATAAAATTGACATAACAAACATACTTGTTCCTGCCAAAGTAGCTAATTTCTTTAAAGGATTTAATCCTCTACTTGCAACCCAACAGAAAAATAAAAATACGACTAAAGTTACTAACTGTACTGCAATTGTAGGAAAAGAATCATAAGTTTCAGCATTTCTAAATACTGCCCAACTTAATGCTTTCAATCCTCCTGAGCTTTTACTAGCAATATATGTAACGTGACAAGCCCAGTATGTCCATCCAGCATAATAAGCTAATTTTGGTCCCATTGTTTCATGAATCCATGAACTGACACCACCACCTGATTCTTTAAAAGCAGAACCAAGTTCTCCAACCATTAAGGCATATGGTACAAAATATAATGCAAACATAAGTACCCAACTAAAGATTACTTGAATACCATTAAAGTAAACAAATCCATTTAATACATTTCCAAAACCCCAAACGGTAGAAAATGCCATGAATGCAAGATTATACCAAACAATCTTTTTTGACTTTTCCATCTTTTTTCCTCCTTCTTTTTTATAAATTGTATCAATGTATAAACATTAGTACAATTTGACTGCCTACCCATTGTATCAAAAATAGTACATTTAATCTAGATAATGTAGTAAATTTATTAGTTTAATAAAATTTAACACAAAATAAAAAAAGGTTTTGATTTTCAAAACCTTATTTAAAAACGATTTCACCTGTTTTTTCATCCATACTTTCAACAATTGCAAGTGACTCTAAATGAACTCCACGGTCTCTTATAAATTTTCCACCAGGTTGGAATCCCTTTTCAATAACAATTCCAGCACCTGCGACTTTAGCACCCGCACCTTGGACAAGATCAATTAAACCTTCTAATGCTTTTCCATTTGCTAAAAAGTCATCAATAATTAAAACTTTATCGTCTTTTCCTAAATACTCTTTAGAAACAATAATATCATAAACACGTCCATGCGTATAAGATTCAACCTTTGTTGTATAAACATCACCAGCAATATTTTTAGTTTGCGATTTTTTAGCAAAAACAACAGGTACATCAAATACTTCTGCAACAATACAAGCAATTCCAATCCCAGAAGCTTCAATCGTCAATATTTTATTAATTTCTTCATTTGCAAAACGTTTTTTAAATTCTAAGCCCATCTCATGAAATAATTTGACATCCATTTGGTGATTTAAAAAACTATCAACTTTTAGTACATTTCCTTCCTTTATTTTTCCATCTTTACGAATACGTTCTTTTAAAAGTTCCATTGCACTACTCCACTTTCCTATTTTTATGATTTTTTATACTGTATATAATAGCATTATAAAATTTACTATTCAAGAACTAATGATTGATTATCCATAAAAAAAGAAAGTTGTTTATCAACTTTCTTTTTTTATTTTATTTTTGCACTATTTAAAACAAATTGGCTTGCTTTAACACGAGAAAAGTCATGTTTTAAATCTTCCATATTAACTTTTTCTAATACTTGTTCTTTAGTCATTTGATTTTGTGCTGCAATCATATCTAATTGTTGATCAATTTCTTCTTGAGTTGCTTCAATTGCTTCTGCTTCAACAATAGCGTCAATAACAGCTTCAAAAATTGCTTGTTGTTTAGCATTTGGTTCAATTTGTTGACGGAATGCTTCTTCATTAGTCCCCATCATTTGTAAATATTGTTCAAACGCTAATCCTTGACGTGCTAATTCCATTTGCATATGTTGAATTTGTAAATTCAATGCACGATCAATATCTTCTTTTTCCACTTCTACTTCACAAGCTTCAATAAGTTGTTGGAAAATTGAATTTTCTACTTGTGCTTGGTATTGTTGATCATGTTGTCCTTGAATTTGATTTTTCATTTGTTCTCTTAATTGATCAACAGTTGATAAGTTAGGTATATTTAATGAAGCTACAAATTCGTCATCTAATTGTGAATCTTTCTTATTTTCAATTTTATGTACAGTAACTTTGAAAACAACATCAGCACCAGCTAAGTCAGCAGCACCATAGTTTTCTGGGAAAGTTAAATTTAATTCTCTTGTTTCACCTTTAGACATCCCAATCATTTGTTCTTCAAATCCTGGTATAAATTGTCCAGATCCAATTTCTAATTGATGATTTTCAGCTTTTCCACCTTCAAAAGCAACACCATCTTTAAATCCTTCAAAATCAATTGTTGTCACATCACCATTTTCAACAGGTCCATCTTTTTCAACAAATGTTGGATTTTGTGCCACGAACGCAGCTAATTGTTGTTCTAATTCTTCTTCAGTGACATTGTGTTTTTCAACGTTTACTTCAATATCCTTATACTGACCTAATTTATTTACTTTACTCATATCTATTTCCTTTCAAATTGAGATAGCCTTATTGTAACATAAAACACAAAATTAACAATAAAAAACACATCATATGATGTGTCTTTATTAAGGTCTTAATCCTAGTCCACCTTCTAAAGTAATGGTTTCCCCTGTCATATATTTAAAATCAGGATTAGCAAGCTGTACACATACACGACCAATTTCTAATTCATTATTACCAAAATGTCCCATTGGTGGTGTAGCAACGTTAGCTTTAAATGCTTCAGGATAATCGTTAGCAAATTTTTCTAATTGGGCAGTCCATGCTAATGGGCATACAACATTGACATTAATACCATCTTTTGCCCATTCATTTGCAGCAACACGTGATAATCCACGAATTCCTTCCTTAGCTGCAGCATAAGAACATTGACCATAATTTCCAAATAATCCTGCACCTGATGCAAAGTTTACAACAGAACCTTGAGTTTCCTTTAAATAAGGATAACATGCTTTCATATAATAAAATGCTGCATATAATCCTGAATACATAGCTAAATTAAATTGATCTGTTGTATGTTGTGCTAAAGGTACACCTGAAGCTGAAGCTTGAGCATTGTTAATTAACACATCAATACGACCAAATTCATCCATAGCTTTTTTAACAACATTACCTACAACAGTTTCATTATCAGCACCTGCATTAACATCTGCTTGAACTATTAGAACTTTTACATTATATAATCTTTCTAGTTCCTCTTTAGCAGCTTCCAATTTAGCTACATTACGCCCTGTAATGACAAGGTTAGCTCCTTCTTTAGCATAAGCAGTTGCAATACCATAACCAATTGATCCACAACTACCATCTTGCAAAACAGCACGACCAGCACCAGTAATAATAGCTGTCTTTCCAGTTAAAAATCCCATCTCAAAATTCTCCTTTCAATTCATTTCTTATTTTAAGCGCTATAATAATATTATCATAATTCATAATAAATTACTACTAATGTGATAATATCGAAAGCTATTTTAAATATCTTTCTATTTTCTCTTTATTTAACTTTTCGCCTATAACAATAATAATTTGTTGTCCAAGATCTATTGGCTTTGTAATGATATCATCATCTGTAGCATTAATTTCTAACCACTGACCCTCTCTTTCTATAAAGCCTTTTATTCTTAATACTTGTCCACAACCAGGATCATTAAAAATTTGTTTAATCCGTTCTTTTAAAATATGAATATCTAAATTGACATGTAAAAAATAAGTTGATTCAAAGCCACTTTGAATAGATGTAATATCCTTAACATAAGGTTCAATCTTATATCCACGTTTTTCTATAATTTGATAATCATCATCTGTAAAATTTTCAAATTTTTTTATTAAAACATCTTCTTTATTTATACATTTTCGACATTGTATTTGTTTTAAAAACTCATTGATACCCTGCAATGTATGTTCGATATCACTTTGACTTGCTTCATCGACTCTGCTTAAAATGATTGTTCCTGCGTTTGCAATTTGACTTGCTAACATTTTTTTTGCATGTAAAGAAAGGTGATTAGATAATTTAGCATTAACAATGGTAATAACACTGCCAATTTCATACCAACTAGACAGTGGATCTTCATGAAGCACATCGAAAAACTCATCGACATCATAAATCCCCGATGGCTCCACTATAATATGATCAAACCCTTGCATCTTCATCGCAATTAATTTTGTTTTAAAACGACGTCTATGACAATCTTCATCACACCCACCGGCTATCATTTCTATTTCTAGCTGACCTTGAAATGTTTGGTCTAATAGCATCATATCAACATTGACAGCGCCATAATCATTTTCAATAATCCCCACTTTATTTCCCTGATCAATCAAATACAGAGCATATTCTTTTATAAAAGTTGTTTTTCCAGAACCCAAAAAGCCAGTCACTAAATCTATTTTTATCATTGTATCCTCCTGATCTATTATGTCTGTTTATGCAAATAATTATAATACAAAATAAAAAAGAAACAAATGATGTGATTACAAAGTCATTCACATCACATGTTTCTTATTATTTATTACTAGCCATCACTCCAACTAATGCATGAGGAACATAAAGTTCTTCTAAATAATTCATTTCATCATCACTTAATATCAAGTTTGTTGCCTTAACAGCTCCATCGATATGAGATGTTTTTGTTGCTCCAACAATAGGTGAACATACTTTATTCATAAGCCACGCAAGTGAGATTTCAGTCATGGACACATTTTTCTTTTGTGATAATTCTTCAACACGTTTTATTATTTTTAAATCTGCATCAGCAGTTGCATCGTACTTCCCTTTAGCATAAGTATCTTCTTGCATACGTTTAGATGATTCACCAGGATGTTTAGCAAGTCTACCTGAAGCAAGTGAGCTATATGGTGTCAAAGCAACGTTATGTAAATCACAATATGGTTTCATTTCTCTTTCTTCTTCTCTAAAAATTAAATTGTAATGACCTTGGACAGATACAAAAGGTGCCCAACCATTTCGTTTAGCTATTTCATTTGCTTTTGCTATTTGCCATGCATAACAGTTTGATACACCAATATATCTTACTTTACCTTGACGAACCACCTCATTTAAAGCCTCTAGAGTCTCTTCAATAGGTGTCAAATTATCCCAAGCATGAAGAATATATAAATCCACATAATCCATTTGCAATCTTTTTAAACTATTATTTAAACATGTTTCTATATGTTCTTTAGCAGTAATCCCCTGTTGAATTTGTTCTTTAGTTCTACCATGAAATTTTGTAGCAATCACTACATCCGCTCTATTTGCATATTCCTTTATAGCTTTACCAAGATAAATCTCACTCGTTCCACCTTGATATGCCATAGCAGTATCAAAGAAATTAATTCCTTGATCTAAAGCATACTTAATCATCTTTTTAGATTCATCGTATGGTAATGTCCAAGAATGCATTCCTTTACTAGCATCACCAAATCCCATACACCCCAAACACACTTTAGATACTTTTAAATCAGTATTACCTAATTGCACATATTTCATTCTACTTACCTCCTTGTCTAATCACTTCTTTTAATGAAAATTGATGTTGATTGTATGTATAAACAAAAATACAACAATTACCAAATCCTTTTTTTAATTCTTCCATTGGATCTTGAATTGCACGTAAAAAATTAAAACATGCAACGCCATGAGAAACAGCCAAAACTGTTTGATGATCCTCCTTTTCCATGATGTCAGTGAGTGTTTTTACCATTCTATCACGCACATCATTAGGTGACTCTCCACCAAATTGAAGATAGAATGTTTCACAATCTTGAGGAGTTAAATGGGAATTCAATCTTTCACTTTCTGCTTCAAGTTGTCCATAATACATCTCTTTTAAGCCTTTTAAACGTTGATAAGGCATATTTACCACATTTTCTAAAGTATCACTACTACGTTCGCTTGTTGAACAATAAGCATGATCAAATTGAATATGATTTTGTCTAAAATATTCTCCCGCACGCTTTGCTTGTTGTATTCCTTTTTGAGTAAGTGGTGAATCACACCATCCTTGAATACGATGTTGTAAATTAAATTGTGTTTCTCCATGTCTCATTAAATATAAAGTTTTCATTGATTTTCTCCAAGTACATAACATTCACCAGGTGCTAATACTTTAATACGTTCAGGATTAATAATCTTATCAAATAATACTTCCGGATTTCCATTAAATGGTGTCATATCGGGTGCATCAACACATCCCCAATGAATACAAATTAAATCAGCATCAGGATATGTATTAGCAAGTTTTATAGCTCCGTTTAATGTGATATGCCATTCATTATCAGCAAAATCAAACAAAATAACATTGGGTTGTTTCATATGTAAATGACTTTCCAATAATTGAGAATCTCCTAGTAACCAAATTGTCCCATCTGGAGTATCCAACCAATAACCACAATAATCTTTTTCTAGCCAAAAACGATATTGCCATTTTTTTGAACCATTTTGCCAATTATGCTTTGCTGGTGTTAACTTCACATCCAATGATCCCACTTTAAAACCATCGCCGATATCACATTTTTGAACAGGATACCCTTCTTCAAGCATCACATCACCTACATAATTTGGTGCATAATATTTGTTACATACAGTTTTTAAATCAGTACACGTCATTCTTGAAAAATGATCATTATCTATATGAGTAATTAAAATTGCATCCAAAGAAGGTACTTGTGATGGTAATATTGGCATATCAATTAATAATGGCATGTCAAAACCTTCTAAAAGCGGATCTATCATAATATTTGTGCCATGACTATTAATCATAATACTTGCATTACCTAACCATCTAATTTCTGTTTGATGGTGATTATCAAAAGCTTCTTTTTTTACATATTGTGTCTTTCCTGCCATTGCTTGACCATGACTACTTTTTGCTAACATTTTTATTCCTCGCTTTCTCTATTTATATTATAGATTAAAATGTGTAATGAATACACGGATGATTGATTATATTTGTCAAAATGTAGACAAATAGTGTATTTTGTCAAGAAAACTCATTTAATTAAAAAGGTCTAGATATATCTAGACCTTAATCATCATCTACAGATAAGATTGCCATGAAAGCCTCTTGAGGAATTTCAACACTACCTACTGCTTTCATACGTTTTTTACCTTCTTTTTGTTTTTCTAATAATTTCTTTTTACGAGAAATATCTCCACCATAACATTTAGCTAAAACATTTTTTCTCATCGCTTTAATAGTTGTTCTTGCAATCACTTTACCCTGTAATGCCGCTTGAACCGGCACCTCAAACATCTGTTTTGGAATAATTTCTTTTAATTTCTCACAAATAACTTTACCTCTGCTATAAGCAAAATCTTTATGTACAATAGTTGATAAAGCATCTACAACATCACCATTTAATAAAATATCCATCTTTTGTAATTTATTAGTACGATAACCAATAAGTTCATAGTCAAAAGACGCATACCCTTTTGTACTGGATTTTAATTTATCAAAAAAATCATATACAATTTCAGATAATGGGATTGCATAAACAACACATCGTCTTGTATCATCAATATATTGAATATCTTCATAATCCCCGCGTTTAGCCTGACATAATTCCATAATAGTACCTACGTACTCATTTGGTGTCATAATAGAGGCACGAACATAAGGCTCTTCAATATGTTCAATGACTTGAGGACTTGGCAACATCGCAGGGTTATCTACTTCAACCATTGTTTTATCCGTTAAATAACAATGATAGATAACTGATGGTGCCGTCGCTATTAAATCAAGATCAAATTCTCTTTCTAATCTTTCTTGAATAACATCCATATGTAATAATCCTAAAAATCCACATCTAAAACCAAAACCTAATGCTTGAGACGTTTCAGGTTCAAACACTAAAGAAGAATCACTTAATTGAATTTTATCTAATGCTTCTCTTAAGTTTTTATATTTAGCATTATCAATAGGATATAATCCACAATAAACCATCGGATTTAATTTACGATAACCTGGTAACTGTTCATGAGATGGATTTTCTAAAGTCGTAATTGTATCTCCCACATGAACATCTTGAATGGATTTAATTGCTGCTGCAATCCAGCCAACTTCACCACAAACTAATCGGTCTTTTTTTACCTCAGAAGGTGTACGTACCCCTAATTCTGTTACTTCATATTCAGCACCTGTAGCCATAAATTTAATCTTATCACCAACTTTAATGGATCCTTCTTTAATACGCACAAAGACAACAACACCACGATAACTATCATAAAATGAATCAAAAATTAAAGCTTGAGTTGGATTATCAATGCTTCCAGAAGGTGCTGGAAATTCCTGAACTATTTTTTCTAATACTTCCTCAACATTAAGTCCACTTTTAGCGGATATTAATGGTGCATGATCTGCTGGTAATCCAATAACATCCTCTATTTCATGTATAACACGTTGAGGATCAGCACTTGGTAAATCTACTTTATTAATAACAGGTAGAATTTCTAAATTATTATCAATAGCCAAATATACATTAGCAAGTGTTTGTGCTTCAACACCTTGAGCTGCATCTACAACCAGAATTGCTCCCTCACAAGCCGCAAGTGAACGTGACACCTCATATGTAAAATCGACGTGACCTGGTGTATCAATTAAATGAAACAAATATGTATTACCATCTTTAGCTGTATAATGTAATTGAACAGCATTTAATTTAATTGTAATACCCCTTTCCCTTTCCAGTTCCATGCTATCTAATAATTGTGCTTTCATATCACGGTTAGCTACCGCTCCAGTTAATTCTAGAATACGATCAGCTAATGTACTTTTACCATGATCTATATGAGCAATAATTGAAAAATTGCGAATTTTATCTTGTTCAATATTCGTATTATCTTTCACCAAATTTCTACCTCACTTCTAATATTAATTTACATTCTACTTATAAAATGTTTATCTAATAACTCTACAACCTCAGCCATTACAACAATAGTTGGATACTCTTCATCACCAACTTGAATATATTCTTTATATAAACGTCCTCTAATTGCCATTATTGCTCCTTTTGGAGCACAATCATTTAACATTTCGGCAGCACCTCTCCAAGCAGTGATCGGAAAAGTATCAAAAAATTCATGACCCAATTCACTACGAAATGGATTTTTAACTTGAAGTGTAAAATGCCCTTCTTTTTGTCCTTTCTTATTTTTCTTAAATTCAATGTCAGAAACTAGTCTTCCAACAACTGATACTGAGTTTAACATGCTCAATTCCTCCTTTTCTCTATTTTTATATTAACAAGCGTTTGATATATTTATAGGAATCTTGCACAAAAGGACATATGTTGACTTATATAACTTTAAAAATCCCAAAAAGTTAGAATTCTACAATAACAAAAGCAATGGCATAATCATGTTCATGTGACAATGATACATGACATTTATCATAATTTAAATAAGGTTTTCCCTCTTGATCATTTAAACAGCAAATATCTTGAAAAGGAATTTTTCCATAAGCTTTAATAAATGCTTCTTTAACAGCAAAACGTCCTCCCAAATACTCTCTTTTTAAATGATCAGTTTTTTTTGTTTGATACACTTCTAATTCTTCTTTACATAATATTCTTTTAACAAAAGACTCATTTAAAGATAATCGATTTAAATCACAAATATCCGTTCCAATACCACGTATCATTAGTCTTTAAATTTCTTTTCATATAAATTCATTAATTCATCTAAAGACATATTATCATCAATTTCATCAATTAATGAATTATCTTGATTATCTTTTTTATCATTAAAATCTAATTTAAATTCACCTGTACGTTCTTCAATAATCTTTAATTGATCTTTTTCTTCTTCTACAATTTTAGCTATATTTCTTAAATTATCTTCAACAGTTGGAAGTTTTTCTTCTTTATTTTCTAATACTTTATTTTCTTCAACAATTTCTACTTCAGGTTCATCTTCAGTAGGAGTTAGTAATGCTTCAGATTCAATATCAGTTTTTTCTTCAAAATTTCCATAATAAGGGCTAATAACTTGCACTAAAGAATCTGATTGATATTTTGACTTTTTCTTAGGTTTAGTAACCGTTGGTTTTTTTACTTTTTTTTCTTCCTTATCACTTTTTCCAAACATAGGAGAAATAATATCCATCATTTCATAAACATTACTCTTTTTTGTTTCAGTTTTTTCAACTGGTTTAACAAACTTTTGTTTAGGTGTAGTTTTTGTTTGAACTTGTTTTTTTTCTTCAGGTTCTTTTTTTACTTCATCAAATTCATCATCATAAATTAATGGTTTAGAAAATTTTTCATTTCTTCTTTTTTCAACAATTGGATCAACTGTTTCAAAAACATCATCTTCATCATATTTCTTGAAAAAATTTTTAAACATAATCATCCTCCTCTACTCAATGCAAAAAATCTTTAACATTTATTTTACTGACTCAATGAACTTTTCAATTTCTTCTCTTGTTTTGCGTAATTTACTCACAAAGCGACCAATTTCAAGTCCATGATCATAGGCTACAAATGAAGGAATGCCCATAATATCCAATTCTTTACATAAATCAATCATCAAATCACGATTGATCATGTAATATTTAAATTCAGGATTATTTTTTGCTACATCACCAATAAAAGGTTTAATAAACATACAATCTGGACACCAATTAGCTGTAAATAGAATAATACAACGTGTTTGAATAACTGTTTTATATTCTTCAATATTATGTATTTCTTCAAAGTTATCCATTATTTTTCTCCTTTTCAAAACAAATAACCATCTTATAAATAGGTCCATTTACTGAAAATTTTCTTTCATATTCTGTCATAATATTATTTTCATTTTGATCACTATGATGTAAATCTAAACAAATATCATCAATAAACATTTTATTATCATTTACAGACATAATTGAATATTCAAACAATCCACGATTATCTGTTTTAAACTCAATTTTCCCATACTGTTTTAAAATATTTTGATAGACATCTAAAAAAGCCTTTGAAGTCAATCTTCTTTTAGCATGGCGTGTTTTAGGCCATGGATCACTAAAATTAAGATAAATCTTATCTACTTCATTTTTATCAAACACTTTTTCTAACTCAATTGCATCATAGTGCATTAAACGTAAATTGCTTGGTATATCTTTTTTCTTCATTTTATTAATAGCCGCTGCTAACACACTAGGATATTTTTCAATACCTATATAATTATTTTCCGGATATCTCTTAGCATTTTCATATATAAAATCACCTTTACCCATACCAATCTCAATAAATAAAGGTTGTTCTTTTTCAAATTGTTTATGTAATTGACCTTTCAATGATTCTGGTTCTAATATAACTAAATCACTGTTTTCCGCCATAATATCATATGCTTTAGGGTTATTTCTTAAACGCACATTATTCCCTCCTTAAACTGTTCCTATTTTATCATAAATCATGCATTAAGTCGACTAATTCATTTTGACTTAATTCTCTATAATCTCCTAATTTTAATTGAGGATCCAATTGTAAATTTCTTATTTTGATTCGCTTTAAATAGACTACTTCTTTACCGACTTTTTGAACCATTTTTTTTACTTGATGAAATTTACCTTCAAATATTTCAATTTCTACTTCACTATAACCATCTTGAACTTTTAAAATCTTCAAATGAGCAGGTAAGCATCGATAATGATCAATTGTTATACCAGACAAAAATGATTGAACATCTTCTTCAGTCATAATCCCCTTAACACGCGCATAATATAATTTTGAATGATGACGGCTTGGAGCTAATAAACGGTGTGCAAAATCACCATCGTTACTAATGATAAGCAATCCTTCTGTATCCAAATCTAATCTTCCCACAGGAAACAATTCATATTGTCCATAATCATCAATAAGATCGATTACTGTTTTATGTACATTATCTTCAGTTGCACATACAAAACCTGCAGGTTTATTCATCATAATGTAAACATAAGGTTGATAGTGAATGATCTGTTCATCAAATTCAATGATATCATTTTCATAATCAACCTTAAAATCATCTTTTTTTATTATTTCGTTATTAACCGTAACAAATCCCTTTCGAATATAACTTTTTACTTCTTTTCTCGTCCCTATTCCATAATGAGCTAAAAGTTTATCTAATCGCATTTTCATCTATTTTAAAATACCTTTCTACTTTCTGATCATTTTCATAATAAATATATATTTTTAACGTGATTTTTTTATTTTTTGTTAATCCTGATAAATGAATCCCTTTGTATATATTTTTCTTTTCATCATATTGATGAGGTATAAGAGAATATTGGTTTTGATCAATAATTCCCAAACTAGGAAAATCATTATCTTTTTGTCCATCAATCATTGTTAAAACTTTAATATTTTTCATCACAATTGCTGGTTCGTCAATAATCAAGTCATAACGTACTTGTTTATTTTTTAATTGATTAAGAACAACTTTTATCCTAAAATCATTCGTTTTAGTTTCAAACTGCTGATTAGTTTTTAATTTTTCCAAGTATTTTTGATAAATTTGTTTTTCATTTGTCGTAGACTTGCTTTGACATCCTATTAAAGTCATGCAAATCATGAAACAAAGTAATATTTTCTTCATAAAAAATCACCATCTCTATTATATCACATATCATAGAGATGGTGGTAAATGAATGAAACAATGTTATTTCATTTTAAAAGTATGACATTCCGTTTCTTTATTAGAATGAGCATCTTGACAATGACATGTACAAACTTTAATTTCGTTAGCTTCACATTTTTTATTTGCATTATAAACACATGAATGTACATCACAGCAAACATCTTTAGCCATAATTCCACCTCCATCTTTATAGTGGACTTATTAGCTTTAATTTATACATTTTCATCATACAAGATGAGACAACTAAAAGAATATTCCAACTCGTTTGAAAAACACATTGCTACTTGATACTTCATATCATAAATATGATAATTATTTTTTAAGAATTCATTAATATCGTCTTGTAAATCCAATTCATGTGTTGTTTCAATAATTTTAACTTTCATGAAAAAATTATATATGATTTAAAACTAAAATCTTGTCATTATTGGTTGATTTCAATAACAAATTCACATTCGAATTGTTCATTTGGCTTTAAGCAAACTGCACTTTCTTTATCTTTAAGTTCTCCGTCAAAATCAACGTAATCTGCATGTCCCACCCATGGTTCAATAGCAAGCAAATCACCAACATGTTTTGCAGTCCATAAACCTACATGATCAAAACCATGCATATGAAAAACAATTGATTTATCATGATTCAATGATTTTAAAGAAATACTTTCTGATTTAAAATTTTTAAAAACAATAGCATCTCGATCAAATAATTGTTGACGCACAAAGAAACGTTGTTCTTGATCATAGAATGGTTCTTCAATATGTGACATTCCTCTTTTAGCTACATCAATAATTTTTCTATTTAATGTCTCAGGTTCACTCATTTCAACATAGTAATCATTGCTTGATTCTCCATCCATAAAAGGGCATGCAAAAGCAGGATGTCCTCCTACTTGAAAATAAATATCTTGTTGATCAGTATTTTTTACATTAATATGACATGATAGATTATTCTTACTAAGTGTATAAGTTACTTCTAATAAAAAAGCATAAGGATATTGTTTTTTTATTTCTTCATTAGGTTCTAGTGTAAAAATAACTTTTGTATCATCTACTTGATTGGTATTAAATTCATTATGACGTGCAAAACCATGTTGTGTTAAATGGTATTTCTTATCACCAATACGGTATTCATCATTTCTCACAGCACCAACTATTGGAAATAAAATAGGAGCACTGCTTGCCCATTGACGAGGATCTCTTTTCCACATGTAATTAATATGATCTTGATTTCCTTCAATACGATGGATTTCAGCTCCTTTAGGATGTAATCCAACAGTTAAAAATTCATTTTTTAATTCAATCATTATTATACCTCCATCTATATAGACTATTATAGCATAAATCAACTCGCTAAATAAAAAATCCAGAAAAATATACTGAACCGACTTTGTTGGACAAAAAAATAATTAACTTAATGATAAGGCTTGATTCCTAATTTGTAAAGGAGTTAAGCCTTTTCCTTTTACTGTAATTCTATAATTATTATGATAATGAATATAATCTATCATCGCTTGTTTTAAATTTTCTAATGATTCAAATGTATTTTCAAATCCATAAAACATTTCATTTTTCCAAAGAAATTTTCCATTGGGGAATTATCTAAACTGTTTCCTTTACGAGACATAGATTGGAAAATTCCTTTTTCTTCTAATCTTTTATGATATGAAAAATGTTGGTATTTCCATCCCTGATCAGAATGAAAAATCAAGCCTTCGAGACTGTCAAATTTTTCAAAAGCCATATCCAACATTCTATATATTTGGAATAGATTAGGTGTGTCTGAGATATCAAATCCAACTATCTCGCGATTGTATATATCCATAATTGGAGATAAATATAATTTTCCTGCTGCTATCTTGAATTCGGATACATCGGTAGTCCATTTCTGTTTTACAGAAGTAGTTTCAAAATTTCTTTTTTCATTAATTTTTCCTGTGTGTTTATTTTTCTTTCTTTCTAGAAGAAGATTCTTACAAACACCATTCATATCCCCTTTATAAGAGTTGTATCTTTGTTTAGGTGCAGGATTAAGTGTATATAGGCCCATACGCGACATGAGACACTTTATATCCCTTATTCAACAATTCTAGATGAATTCTTCGATACCCATAACGTTCTTTGTGGGTGTAAAAGATATTGATTATTTCCACCATTATTTCATCATTCTTATCATCTTTGTCAATTTTACTAAGAGTGTAATAATAAACGGATTTGGCAATATGTGGAAGATCCTCATTAGAATTAATAGTATCCAGAATAAATGCTAAGCTCAGATTTAATTCCTGCCTTAGTTCTGTTATAGCCTTTACTATTTCTTTAGTTCTTTCTTCTTTCGTTCCATAACTAAGGCATCCAATTTTTTTAAGTATTCGTTCTCGACACGTAAGCGAAGGTTCTGAAGTTACAGTTCTTCGATCCTTTTCTGCATTTCTGACTGTGTCATTTCTTTCTTTTTGTTTGTCATGTTGTCCTCTTTTCTTTTCAACAATATTATACCCGTTTTCAACATAAGATTTAACCCAATTGGCCAATATTCCTCTACTTGATAAGCCAATATCAATAGCTACCGCTGTAATTGATTCTCCATCGATAAGCACTCTTCTCAATGCTTTTTCTTTAAATTTGGGAGAATAATATCTGTTTCTATCTTTTCTAAGAACATCGAATCCATTTTTATCTATCAATCGTACAAGATATTCAATACCGTGCACATTGATATTATATTCAGTCGAAAGCATGTTTAATGTGTATCCCATTTTTCTTTTATTGTAAATTTCAAATTTTTGTTCGTTTGTAAGTTTAGCCATAATAAAAAGTGAACCTCCTAAGTTGTCCAACTTTTTCGGTTCACTTCAAAAATCTGGATTATTTATTATTTAAATCATTTAAAATACTTTCAATTTTATTTCCATATTCTAAAGAAGTATCTAAAACAAAATGAAGTTCAGGACATTTTCTTATTTTCAATTTTTTTGCTAATTGTGATCGAATGAAGCCTTTTGATTTATCAAGAGCTTCCATCCCTTTTCTTTGATTATAATCCTTTCCTAAAAAAGTAACATATACTTTAGAAATTGATAAATCAGTTGTTGTTTCAACAGCTGTAATTGTACATAAATTTAATTCCTTATTACGTACTTCATTTTGAAGAATTAAAGATAATTCTCGTAAAATATTGGCATTAATTCTTTCTGTTTTCAAAGACATATCATACACCTCTTTTAATCACGAGCAACTTCTTCCATAATGTATCCTTCAACAATATCTCCTTCTTTAATATCGTTAAAGTTTTCAATACTTAATCCGCATTCAAATCCAGCATTAACTTCTTTTACATCATCTTTAAAACGACGTAATGATCCTAATTTACCTTCATAAACGACAATACCATCTCTAATTAAACGGATACCACTATTTCTTTTAATTGAACCATCAGTAACATAACATCCTGCAATATTACCAACTTTACTTGCTTTGATAACTTGTCTAATTTCTGCTTGTCCTGTAACAACTTCTTTTAATTCAGGAGCTAGCATACCCTTCATAGCAGTTTCAATTTCTTCTACCATTTTATAAATAACATTGTGTAAACGAATTTCTACGCCTTCTTCGTCTGCTTTATTTCTAACTTTAGCATCAGGTCGTACATTGAATCCATAAATAATAGCTTGAGATGCACTTGCTAAAATAACATCTGATTCAGAAATGGCACCTACTGTTGAACGGATAACATTAACTCTGACACCTTCAACTTCAATTTTTTCTAAAGATGCTTTTACTGCTTCGGCAGTACCTTGAACATCAGCTTTAACTATAATATTTAAATCTTGAATTTGACCTTCTTTAATTTGTGAATATAAATCATCTAAAGACATAGCTGCGCCAGAGTTACGATCTTTTTCAATTTTAGCCTTCATACGTGTTTCACCAACACTACGCGCTTGTTTTTCTGATTCAAAAACCATAAACTTATCACCTGCAACTGGTACTTCATTTAAACCAGTAATTTCAACAGGAGTTCCAGGTAATGCTTCTTTGATAACACGTCCTCGATCATCAACCATTTGTCTAACACGACCAAATGCAGTACCTACAACAATTGGATCACTTGCTCTTAGTGTCCCATTTTCAACTAATAAAGTTGCCACAGGACCACGTCCCTTATCTAATTTACCCTCAACAACTGTACCATATGCATAACGATTAGGATTTGCTTTTAAATCAGATAATTCAGCAACAATAGTAAGTGTTTCTAATAATGAGTCGATACCAATTCCTTTTTTAGCAGAGATTTCGCAATATACTGTATCTCCACCCCATTCTTCTGGTAATAATCCTTCTTCAGACATTTCACTTTTAATTCTTTCAGGATCAGCACCTTCTTTATCAATCTTATTGATAGCTACAACAATAGGAACACCTGCAGCTTTAGCATGGTCAATTGCTTCTTTAGTTTGAGGCATAACACCATCATCAGCAGCAACAACAATAATAACAATATCAGTAACCTGAGCTCCACGAGCACGCATTGCTGTAAAGGCTTCATGCCCAGGTGTATCTAAAAATGTAACTTTACTTCCATTTACATCAACTTGGTATGCACCAATATGTTGTGTAATACCTCCAAATTCACCTTCAACAACTGCTGATTTACGAATTGTATCAAGTAGTGTTGTTTTACCATGGTCAACATGTCCCATAATTGTAACAACTGGACATCGAGGTTGTAAATCTTCCTCTTTGTCAACAATTTCAACATTTTCAAAATTAACTTCATCTACAGGAACATGTTTTTCACACTCTAAATTATATTCTAGACATATTAATTCTACTTGTTCATCTGTTAAAGTAGAATTAATTGTAACCATAATTCCTAATAAAAATAGTACTTTAATGACATTAGCAGGAGTTTGACCAATTTTTTCAGCCAATTCACCAACAGTGATCCCTTCTTCGTAAGAAACCACACCATCTTTTACAACTTTTTCTTCTTTCTTATGAGAAAAATTAGATTGTAATTGTTTCTTCTTAGGTGCACCTTTTTTCTTTTTGTTTTGTTTTGCCATAAAATCACCCTCCTATCTCATCTTTAATTTTCTTTGCAAAGCCTGCATTCGTAATTCCAACTGCTACTCGATTATATTTTCCAATAGCCCTTGATATACTTACTGTATCACCAATTAATACATAATCAACACCATAATATTGACATTTATCTGTAATCTTCTTTTTTGCATTTTCACTAGCATCTAAAGCAATAACTACAAAACATACATTTTTTGATTGGATACCTTTAATAAGAGTTTCTCCACTTACAGTTGAACGAGCACGTGTTGCTAATCCTAGTAAATTCAAATAATTATTCATCTTTACAATATCCTTTCAATTCTTCAAATATTTCATTTGGAATTTCCACTTGTAAAGATCTTTCCAATAGCTTTTTCTTTTTAGCAAGATCAAGTGCTTCTTGACTACGTTTTAAATATGCACCACGACCATTCATTTTACCTGTAGGATCAACAAATACTTCTCCTTCTTTATTACGAACAATACGAATTAGATCTTTTTTTGGTAATTGTTCTTGCGTTGCAAGACATTTTCTCAAAGGAATTTTGCGCATATTTTTACTCCTTAATCCTCATCATAATATTTGTCGTATTCATCATAATCAATGTCTTCATCATATTTACTATAATCATCATCTTCATAATCATAGTCATCTTCGTCATCGTAATCATCTTGATGTACATTTTCTTGTAATGATTCTGCTTCTTCAGTTTCCTCAACAGCTTCATTTGCACCGTTAGCTTCTTGAGATGTTTCCATCATTTCTTGGGCAAATTCTTCTTGGAAATCATCATCAACTGGAGCTTCTTCTTGTTTTTCTACAACTAAACCTAATTCGTTAGCTTCACTAAATGATTTGATATCAATTTTCCATCCAGTTAAACGAACTGCTAAACGTGCATTTTGTCCACGTTTACCAATAGCTAATGATAATTGATCATCAGGTACAATCACTAATGCACTATGTTCTTCTTCGTTAATTGTAACTGACATAACAGTAGAAGGACTTAACGCATGAGAAATAAAGACAACTGGATCACTAGACCATTCAATAATATCAATCATTTCACCATTTAATTCATCAACAACATTTTTTACACGTGATCCCTTAGGACCTACACATGAACCGATTGGATCAATGTTTTCATCTTGTGTATAGACAGCCACTTTGCTTCTTTCTCCAGGTTCACGAGAAACAGATTTAATCTCAACTGTTCCTTCATAAACTTCTGGAACTTCTAATTCAAATAGACGTTTTACAAAATGAGGATCCGTACGACTTACAACGATATGTGTTCCTTTTGTACCACGATCAACATCACTTACATATACTTTTACATGTTGTCCTTCAGTTAATCTTTCTCCTGGAATTTGTTGGTTTGATCCTAAAAATGCTCCAGTTTTTCCAATATTAATAATAGCAAATTTAGGTTCAACGCGTTCTACTACACCAGTGATAATATCATCCTTTTTATCAGCAAATTCATTATATAATGTTTCTTTTTCAGTTTCTCGTATTTTTTGTCTAAACAATTGTTTTGTTTGAATTGCTGCTAAACGTCCAATATGATCAACATCTGCTTCAGTTTCGATGATATCTCCTACTTTATAATTACTATTAATTTCATGAGCTTCATCTAAAGAAACTTCTAAATCTTCATCTTGTAAATCATCTACAACAGTTCTAATTTCAAAAAGTCTGAATTTACCTGTCTTTTCATTAATTTCAACTCTTACATTTGCTTCAGAATTCATATAATTTTTCTTATATGCTTTAGCAATTGATTCTTTAAGCATTTCTAAAAAGACATCTTTTTCAATTCCTTTTTCTTCAATCAATAAATTTAATGCATCCATGAATTTTTTACTAGCCACTTTATAATCCTCCTAAAATTTCACAGCTAATCTAATAAATTGAATATTACTATAATCTACGTTTACTCGTTTTTTAATATTTTTAACCAAATATTCAAATTCTAAATTTGTTCCATCAATTGTTTTCAAATATCCTTCAACTTCATCTAATCCAGCAATGGGGTTTTTAAATTTAGCGTAAACATAACTTCCTACTGATTTTTCAACTTGTTCAAAAGTTTTTAAAGGTTTTTCAATTCCAGGTGATGAAACTTCTAAATAATACTCATCCTTAATTGGATCCGTTTCATCTAACTTCTCACTAATTGCTTCACTAACAGCCACACAAGTATCCATATCTAGATACCCTTCATTTTTTTCAATATAAATACGTAAATACATTTCATTTTGTTCTTTAACATATTCCATATCATCTAAATAACAATCATGTTGTTCAACTAACGGTAAAATCATTTCTTTAATTTTCTCTAGTAGTTCCACTTTTTCACCTCTATTCAATAATAAAGAGTGGGTCTCCCCACTCGTTTCTCTGAAACTAAAATTAGTTTATCATATCTATTTAATTTTAGCAAGTTTATCTAAAATAAAGATAATTGATTTTCTTCTTGCATTCCCTCAAAAACACCCATTTTAGTGAGTAATTTTATATGAGAGTTATTAAGTTTCGTTCTTTTAATAACATCCTCTTTAGAGATAAAATGATTAACTTTTCTTGCTTCAATGACTGTTTTTGCTACAGACTCACCTAATGAATCAACTGAAGAAAATGGTGGAATCAAACCCTTATCATCATAAGGGTCTAAAATAAAGTTTGTTGCATCCGATAATTCTAAATTAATTGGATTAAAATGGTATCCTCTTTCTATCATTTCTAGAGCAATTTCAAAAACATCCCATAACCCTTCTTCTTTATTTGAAGCTTGATGATTAGCCTTAAGTTCTTCTATCTCTTTTCTTCTCGCCATGATAGCTTCTTTACCAGCAACTAAAGTTTCTATTTCGTAAAAATCACAACGAGTTGTAAAATATACAGCATAATACTCAAGTGGATAATAAAGTTTCCACCAAGCTACACGAATAGCTGATAATACATAAGCAACAGCGTGTGCCTTAGGGAACATGTACTTGATCTTTTTACATGAATCAATATACCACTGTGGTACGTTGTATTGTTTCATTAATTCTTCATATTTCTTTTCAGGGAAAACGGCTGGTGATTTTCCTTTACGAACACATTCCATAATATCAAATGCATCTTTATTAGGTAGACCTTTTTCAATTAAGTAAACCATAATATCATCACGACATCCAATAACTTCTTTTAAAGTACAAGTTCCATTTTTAATTAATGTTTCAGCATTACCTAAATATACATCTGTACCATGTGATAACCCTGAAATAATGACCAAGTCATTAAACGTTTGTGGTTTTGTTTGATCTAACATTCCTCTTACGAAAGTTGTACCAAATTCAGGAAGACCTAAAGCACCATTTTTACAGTTAATAAAACTTAAATCACAACCTAGCGCCTCACTGCTTGTAAATAAACTCATGACCTTCTTATCATTAGTTGGTATCGTTTTAGGATCAACACCTGTTAAATCTTGTAACATACGAATAACTGTAGGATCAACATGCCCTAAAATATCAAACTTTAATACATTATCATGTATCGCATGGAAGTCAAAATGGGTTGTTCGCCACTCTGCTGATAGATCATCAGCAGGATACTGATAAGGTGTAAAATCGAAAACATCATAATCACGAGGTATAACAATAATTCCACCTGGATGTTGTCCAGTCGTTCTTTTTACACCGCCACATCCTTCAGCAATTCTTTCGAGTTCTGCACTTCTAATTTGATTATCAATACCTAATGTTTCAGCATATCCTTTTGCATATCCATAGGCTGTTTTTTCAGCAACGGTGGAAATCGTTCCGGCTCTAAAAACGTGGTCTTCACCAAAAATAGTTTTAGTAAAAGCATGTGCCTTTGCCTGATATGCACCAGAGAAATTTAAATCTATATCGGGTACCTTATCTGCATTAAACCCCAAGAAAGTTTCAAAAGGAATATTATGACCTTCTCCTTTCATCATTTGATGACAATGTGGACATTCTTTATCTTCTAAGTCATAGCCATCAGCAATAACCCCTTCATCTAAAAACTCACTATAACCACAATGTAAACAAACATAATGTGGTGGTAAAGGATTAACCTCAGTAATGCCCGCCATAGTAGCAACAAATGAAGAACCTACTGAACCCCTTGATCCTACCAGATAACCATCGTCATTAGATTTCTTTACTAGTAAATGGGATATGTAATAAATAACCCCAAATCCATGTTTAATAATGTTACTTAATTCTTTTTCTAATCTTTTTTCAACAATAGTAGGTAATTTTTCACCATATAGTTTATGCGCTGTTTCATAACATATTTTCGTCAAATTCTCATCAGCATTATCAATCTTAGGAGTAAACAAATGATCATGTACAGGTCTAATTTCTTCAACCATATCTGCTATCTTATTTGTATTTTCAACCACATATTGATATGCATCTTGTGGAGATAAATATGGATAACATGTTAGCATTTCATCTGTAGTGCGTAAATATTGATAAGGTGTAAAAGCGCGTGGATTTCTACGATTACACAATGGATGCGCGCGATGCCCTATTCCAATTTTTGGCTGCGAAATGAAAACATCTCGATAAATCTTATCCTTCTTTTCTAAAAAGTGAACATCACCCGTAGCTACAACGATTTTATTCAGTTTTTTTGCCGTTTCAATAAGACGAAGAATAGAATCTATCAAATCATCTTGATTTTCAATTTGTCCTCTGTCTATCAAATGATAATAGTCATCTAATGGTTGGATTTCAACATAGTCATAGAACTGTAATAATGATTCTAAACGTTCTTGCGATTGATTCATTGCAGCTTCAAAGACGTCTGAGCGATAACAACTTGTTCCATAAAGCAAGCCTTCTCGATAAAATTCCAAACGTTCTTTAGGAATTCTAGAACCGTCATGGAAATAAGTTGTATTAGCCTCAGATACAATCTTAAACATATTTTTTAAACCAACTTTATTTAAAGCAATAGCTGTCATATGATATGGGAAAACAATTTTATATGCATCATCTTTTTGTAATTTATTTAAATCTAGTAAATTATATTTATTATCTTGCATAATTTGATGAAGCATCATTGTTAAAACACTTCCTAATACTTCTGCGTCATAATCAGCTCTATGTGCTACCTCATCATCATAAGCAACACGATAAACACGACATACAGCACCTAATCGATACGATTTCATTGGTTTCATAATTGCTCTAGCCAGAGCTAAAGAATCAATAATAGGATTATTGATAGTAGGCATTTGATTACGTTTTAAATTTTCATTTAAAAAACCAATGTCAAATTTTGCATTATGAGCAACTAAAATACAATCACTAAAAAAATCTAAAATTTGAGGTAAAAATTCTTTAATTGTCGGTGCATTTGAGACCATCTCATTAGTAATATTAGTTAAGTTGCTAATACGAGTAGAGATTTCTTTACCTGGATTGATAAAACTCTGTAAACGATCAATAACTTCTCCATTTTTAATTTTAACTGCACCAAATTCTGTAATTCCATCATGAACAACAGAAAAACCTGTTGTTTCCAAATCGAAAGATACATAGGTTGCATCTTCTATCGACATATCACGCTCGTTAAAAACAATATCAAAATAAGGTTCAATCATATTTAATTCAACCCCATAGATCATTTTAATCCCAGCCTTTGAACTTGCAATTTGAGCTTCTGGAAAAGATTGAACATTACCATGATCAGTAACCGCAATTGCCTTATGTCCCCAAGAGGCAACGGCATTAATATAGTCAGTAATCGTACCAATTCCATCCATCGCTGACATTTTAGAATGTGTATGCAATTCTACTCTCTTCTTTTCAGCAGAGTCCTTACGATGTTGCGGTGATTTTATAATTTCAACTTCATTTGCCATTATGACCATCTCACGAGCAAAACTATCCAGTCTTGTTTCACCTCTTACTTTAACCCATACTTTACCTTTACCAATTGACTTAAGATCTTCAATTGTATTAGAAGAATTGTTTTCAAAACGTTTTACCATAATAGAGTTTGTATAATCTGTTACCCACAACGTCTGAATATGTTTTCCAGCTCTTGTTTTAATCATATCCACTTTAAAAACATATCCCCGTATAACACAATTTTTTTCCATCGTATTATTATCAATTTCTTCAATTTTCATTTCTCTCGCTTCACCACGTTTATAACGACGCTTATAATCAAATTGTGGTGTTGGTTTGGGTTCTTCTTTTTTTAACGTCTGTAAATCAACTTTTACAGGCTCATAAACTTCCATTTCCTCTTTTAAATCATTAAATTCAGTATTATCTTGATTGATATAGAATTTAATTTTTTTATCAATCCCAATTTTTGCTAATTCATTGCTAAAAACAGCATACATCTTTTGATATTGCTCAAGTTGTATTTCATTTAATACTGCCACAGTGACAATATCATCAATTTTAAAATTTTCTATGCTAAGAGTTGAGCAAATAGGATAATTTAGTTTTAAATTTTCAATCATATACCCTAAATACAACGACCAATCACACTGTGTTACATCTACATCTTGATAATGCAAATAAAACTCTGCAGGATAAGGAAAATGTTTTAGTCCTTGATAAAGAAGCTGAAATTCATCAAAAGGAATAAAAGACTTACTTTCAATATAAAAAGAGTAATGACTATTTTTATGAACAATAACCTTATCTAAAGAAGCATGTAACAATTCCGTTACTTGCTCAGTTATATTTAAATTTTCTAATAATATAATTAACTTATTCATGTCTTCACCTCAAGTCTAAAAATGATTATAACATAAAAAAGGGATCATTTAATCCCTTAGTGCAACATTTTTCCAATATCATTTATCGTCACAAAAATCATCAACCCAAAAACCAAAGCCAATCCAGCTAACTGTAAAACATATTTAACTTTAATTGGAATTTCTCGATGAATTGCTTTTTCAATAAGTGCAATTAAAACTTGGCTTCCATCTAATCCTGGTATTGGCAATAAATTAAACATTCCAATATTCGTAGATAATAAAGCAGTCAAAGAAAGCAATGAACTTATAGAACCAGATTCAGTCACTTGAGCAGTGACACTGTAAATTCCAGCAGGTCCTGATAATTGACCAACAGTATGAACAGAATCTATAATTAATTTACCCAACGTTGTAAAGATGATAAAAGCATACGTAACAAATTGATTAAAACCGTACTTAATTGCTTCAAAAAATGATAATTGTCTTGTTTTAGCAGTAATCCCTATTTTATAGCATTGATTTGTTTGATCAAAACGAGCCGTTACTTTTTTATTCAAAGTTTGATGATTTCTTTCAATAACAACTGTCATATCTAAAGTCTTTGCCTTTAAATTAAGATTATCATTATCTAAAACTTCTTGAATATCACTAAACGAAGCAATGAGTGATTCATGATCGTTGATAATGATTTTTTTAATTGTATCTCCTACTTTTAAGTGAGCTTCATTAGCCCCACTATTTTCAACAACTGTACCAATAATGGGCTGGTTAGTTTGAACATCAATAACCGAATAAACACCGATTAATAAAACAAGAGCTAAAACAAAATTCATGAAAACACCAGCTAACATGATAATACATTTTTTCCATGTTTTAATTCCTTTTAAAGTTCGCTCATAAGGGACATCTTTCATCAATTCATTATCTTCTTGATCAGCTTCACCAGCCATAGCAACATAGCCACCAATCGGTAAAGCGCGAATTTGATAGTCTGTCTCACCTTTTTTTCTTGAATAAATTTTAGGTCCCATTCCTAATGAAAACTCAGCACAATACACGCCAAATAACTTAGCTGTTAAAAAATGTCCTAGTTCATGAATAAAAATAATACCACCTAAAATGAGAAAAAATACAAGTAGATTAATTATTGTCTGCATGACTCTCTCCTATCTTCTTTATTACATAATCACGAGCCCATCTATCAATATCTAATAACTGTTGAACAGATGGATTTTCAATCCAATCATGGGCATTCATGGCTTCTTCAACTAATCTTTCAATATCTAAAAATTCAATTTGACCATTTCTAAAAGCAAGATTAGCTTCTTCATTTGCTCCATTTAATACACATGGCATACTACCACCCTTTATACCTGCATCATAAGCTAATTTTAATGCTCTAAAACGTTTGAAATCAGGCTTTTTAAAAGTAAGTTGACCCATCTTTGTTAAATCTAAACTTTCTCCTTTAATAAGAGGTTTCCTCAAAGGATAAGTTAAAGCATATTGAATAGGCAAACGCATGTCTGGCATTCCCATTTGACCAATAATTGAAGTATCTTCAAACTCAACAGCTGAATGTAAAATACTTTCCGGATGAATTAATACTTCGATTTTATCATAATCAACATCAAACAACCATTTTGCTTCCATAACTTCTAATCCTTTATTAAATAATGTAGCACTATCAATCGTAATTTTAGCACCCATTGACCAATTAGGATGATTTAAAGCTTCTTTAACGGAAACACCTACAAGTTCTTCTCTAGTTTTATCACGAAAACTTCCGCCACTTGCTGTAAGTAAAATTCTTTTAATTTTATTATTTTGATTTCCTTGTAATGATTGGAAAATAGCAGAATGTTCACTATCAACCGGTAATAGACGAACTTGATATTCTTTAACCAATTTCGTAATAATATGCCCTGCAACAACCAAAGTTTCCTTATTAGCTAAGGCAATATCCTTGTGATGACGAATTGCTTCAATAGTTGGAATAAGTCCAGCAAATCCTACAATAGCATTTAAAACAATTTCAACATCCGACAATGTAGCAATTTCAATTAAACCGGCTTGTCCATAAACAAAACGAATATACGGATATTTCTTTGCAAGTATTTCTGCGTCATTTTTTTCAATAACACAAACAACTTGTACCGGTATTTTTTCAATAATTTCTTCTAACTTAGAAATATTATGTCCTGCTGACATACCAACAATCATATAATCATTTGGATTATGATAGACTACATCGACAGTTTGAACCCCGATGGATCCTGTCACCCCTAATACAGTTATCTTTTTCATTTTATAACCCCGCAATCATCAAAAAAATACTAAACACAATACTATTAAAAACAGCACTATCAATTCTATCTAAAATACCACCATGCCCTGGCAATAAATTTGAATAATCTTTGACCCCAAAGTTTCTTTTAACCGCACTAAAAACAAGGTCACCAATTTGACTTGTCATAGTAAGAACAATACATGCAACTATAAGCATCATATTTCCCTTAATAACACCAAAATAAACACCAAAGACAATTGAAATCAAGCTTCCTAGCAAAATACCACCAATTGATCCTTCAACAGTTTTTTTAGGTGATAATCTAGGAATAAGCTTATGTTTCCCTAGTGTCATCCCAGCAAAATATGCACCTGTATCACTTCCATAAGTTGCAAAGGCAAGTAATAATAAATATTCAAATCCATAATCATTACGAATAACTAACAAAGCATGAAGACCACAGCACAATAGTGTTCCCATTGTAAAAATATATCCTACTCTTTCAATATTAAGCGTTTCATCAAAAATCATTGTACTTAATAAAACAGCCAAAAATCCCAAAATGCATACACTTGGAATAAATAAAACTGAATCTTTTTGAAAAAAGCCTAAAGCAAAAAAGAGCAAAACAACGATATACATATAAATCTTGATTTTAGGACGGGTACAAATGTGCAACATCTCATAAACAGATAAAACAGTCACAATTGCAATAACGGCTTTAAAAAATGTTCCCCCTATTACAATTGCTGGAACAACAACTGCAATTAAACATAGCGCAGTAATAATTCTTTGTTTCATTATTTCAATCCTCCAAAACGTCGGTCTCTATTTTGATACATCCAAATAGCTTTATGCAATTCTTCAGCGTTAAAATCCGGCCAATATACAGGTGTAAAAATAAATTCAGCATACGCAAGTTGCCACAATAAAAAATTAGACAAACGCTGTTCACCACTTGTTCTCACCATCAAATCAACTGGTGGCAAAGAAGCAGTCATAAGATGCTGTTCAAAATAGTCTTCTGTAATATCATTTTCAGTAATCTTTCCTTCTTTTAAAGATGTAGCTATCTTTTTCGTTGCTTCAACAATTTCATCACGTCCGCCATAAATAAATGCAAAGCACAACTGTAAACCAGTATTATTTTTTGTTTGGTCAATAGCTGCTTGAATAATTTCTTGTGTTGCTTGTGGTGCACGGTTTAAATGCCCTATATAACAAATACGCACATTGTTATCCATTAATTCCTTCAAATAAAGATCAAAAAAAGTCTTAGGTAATCTAAAAATAAATTGAACTTCATCATCTGGACGAGAAAAATTTTCTGTAGAAAAAGCATAAACTGTCATTGCTTTTACACCTAACTTATTGGCTTCTAAAGCAATATTTCTAATCGTTTTTGTTCCTTCATTATGCCCATATGTCCTCGGCATTTTTCTCTTTTTTGCCCATCTACCATTACCATCCATAATAAAAGCTATATGAGCCGGTATATTATTCATATCAAGTTGATAATTGTCTTTATTTTTCTTTCTTTTAAACATAATATATCTCCTTATAACGAGATATATTATAACATATATAAAATAAAAACAAAACAAAAGGATGAAACCATCCTTTTGTTATACTGTCATGATATCTTTTTCTTTTTCTTTAGCAATCTCATCAATTTCTTTTACAAATTTATCAGTTAATTTTTGTACTCGATCTTGACCAAATTTAATTTCATCTTCGCTTCCATCACACTTTTTGATTTCATCGTTGGCATCACGACGAATATTACGAATTGCAACTTTGGCATTTTCAGCAAACTTCCAAACATTTTTTGCAAATTCTTTACGACGTTCTTCTGTAAGTGCTGGTACCATAATACGAATAAGTTCACCATCATTTTGTGGAGTTAAACCTAAATCACTTTCATAAATAGCATGTTCTAAATCTTTTAAAACAGTACGATCATAAGGTTTAATTACTAATTGACGCCCTTCAACAACTGAGATACCTGCAATTTGATTAATTGGTGTTGGTGTATCGTAATAGTTAACCATTACACGATCAAGCATAGCAGGATTAGCTCTTCCAGTTCTTACAGTTTGCAATTCACGTCTAAATGCATCAATAGCTTTTGTCATTCTTTCTTGAGTATCATCTAAAATCATATTAATCATTTGAGTTTCCTCCAGAGATTGTTGTTCCTATTTTATTTCCATTACAAGCTTTAGCAATATTTCCTTCTTCTTGCATATTGAATACACATAAGTCAATATTATTATCTTTACATAAAGTTATAGCAGTTTGATCCATGATTTTTAAATCTTTAGCTAAAACATCACTATAAGTAATTTCATCAAATTTAACTGCTTGAGCATCAACTTTAGGGTCAGCAGAATAAACACCATCTACTCCATTTTTAGCCATCAAAATAACATCTGCTTGAATTTCAGCAGCACGAAGTGCAGCTGTTGTATCAGTAGTAAAGAATGGACTACCCGTACCTGCACCAAAAATAACAACTCTTCCTTTTTCTAAATGACGAACAGCACGTCTTCTAATATATGGTTCAGCAACTTGTCTCATTTCGATTGCTGATAATAATCGTGTTGGTACATCAAGCGCTTCTAAAGCATTTTGAACAGCTAAACCATTCATAACTGTAGCAAGCATTCCCATGTAATCTGCAGTAGAACGATCCATACCCATATCCGCACCAACTTTACCACGCCAGATATTTCCGCCACCACACACAATAGCAATTTCGATACCTAAATCTTTAGCATCTTTAATTTGTCTTGCAATATTAGCAACTGTCTTAGCATTAATTCCAGTTTTGTCATCACCAGCTAATGCTTCACCACTTAGTTTTAATAATACGCGTTTATATTTCATAATCATGCTCCTTATTTACAATAAAAGGACACACTTAAAGTGTCCTTAAATATTATTTACCCATTTGTGCAGCTACTTCTTCAGCAAAGTTTTCAACTTTCTTTTCCATTCCTTCACCAACTTGGAAACGAGCCATTTCTAAAACTTTACCTTTTCCTAAGTATTTTGCAACTGTTTCTTTTGGAGTTTTAATAAATTCTTGATCCATTAAGCACATAGCAGAGAATACTTTATTAAGTTTTCCTCTTTTAATTCCTTCAAGAACTTTTTCAGGTTTGCTTTTAAGACTTTCGTCTTGTGCCATAATTTCAGTTTGTACAGCATCTTCTCTATCTTTAACTTCTTGAGGGATAGCATTTTGGTCAATATATTCTGGATTACATGCAGCAACGTGCATAGCAATATCTCTTGCTTTTTCTTCATCAGCATCTGCTAATTTAACGATCGCAGTCATTTTACCACCCATGTGAGAGTAAGCACCAAATACTTCATTATCTTCTTTAGTCATCACAACAAATCTTCTGAAAGATAATTTTTCACCAATTTTACCACTTGCTTCAGCAATAACTGTAGCTAAGTCTTTTCCATCTACATCTAATTTTAATGCAGCATCTAAATCAGCAGGTTTATTTGTAGCAACTGTACTACAAACTGTTTTTACTAATTCTTGGAATTCTGCGTTTTTAGCAACGAAGTCAGTTTCTGAGTTAACTTCAACCATAGCAGCAGTATTACCATCTAATACAAATGATGTTAACCCTTCAGCAGCAATACGATCTGCTTTTTTTGCAGCTTTTGCAATTCCTTTTTCTCTTAACCAGTCAAATGATGCTTCAATATCACCATCACAAGCTTCTAGAGCTTTTTTACAGTCCATCATTCCGGCACCAGTTTTTTCACGTAATTCTTTAACTAATTTTGCACTAATAGCCATTTTTCATTTCCTCCATTTATTTATTTAAAAAGGGAAAAGCTACGCTTTCCCCATTATAACTAGTTTTTATATCAGTTCCAGCTTATTTATTTTCAGTTGGTTTTGCTTCTCTTCTAGGTGCTGGTCTTCCACCTTTATTTCTAGGTCCTCTTCTGTTGTTGTTTTCAACTGAAGTAACAGCATCATTCATAGTTACTTCTTTTTCATCTTCATCTTTAACAAATGCAACTGTTAAAGGTTCATTTTTAGCTTGGCAAATTGAATCAGCCATTGAAGCAACAATTAATTTTACAGCTCTAATAGCGTCATCATTTGCTGGGATAACATAATCTACTTCATCAGGATCACAGTTAGTATCAACGATACCAAATACTGGAATACCTAAGATTCTAGCTTCTGCTACAGCGTTGTGTTCTGCTTTTGGATCAACAACAAATAAAGCATTTGGAAGTCTTCTCATTTCTTTAATTCCACCTAAGTTCTTTTCTAACTTAGCAGCTTCTTTTTTAAGTAAGATTACTTCTTTTTTAGGTAAAACATCGAAAGTTCCATCTTCTTCCATTTTTTCTAATTCTTTTAATCTTCTAATTCTTTTTTGAATTGTTTTGAAGTTTGTTAATGTTCCACCTAACCAACGAGAGTTAACATAGAAACTTCCAGAACGAATTGCTTCTTCTTTAACAGCTTCTTGAGCTTGTTTTTTTGTTCCTACAAATAATACTTTTCCACCTTTTTCAGCGATTTCATTCATTGCTTTATAAGCTTCATCAATTTTCTTTGATGATTTTTGTAAATCAATAATATAAATCCCATTTCTTGATGTAAAGATGTATGGAGCCATTTTTGGATTCCATCTTTTTGTTTGGTGACCGAAATGTACACCAACTTCTAATAATTTTTTCATTGAAATTACTGACATGTGTAATTTCCTCCTTTTCGTTTTTTCCTCCATTATTTCGAACAATTGACACTTCATAAGAAGCACTAGTCAACTGAATCCATAATGTGTGTATTTTCATACCTAATGTATATTAGCATATCCTAAAATAAAAGACAAGATTTTTTTACCGATTTCTTGGATGGTTTTTAATATAAACCTCTTTTAAATGTTCGTTTGAAACATGAGTATAAATTTGTGTCGTTGATAAATTCTCATGGCCTAATAATTCTTGTACTGATCTTAAATCAGCACCCGCATTTAATAAATGAGTTGCAAAAGAATGTCTAAACATATGCGGATGTATTTTTCTGGTTGGATCAAATTGATAAACAACACGGTTGACAACATCTTCTAACCCTCTATTGGTCATCTGATTGCCACGATTATTAACAAAAACATATTGATGACTACCATCACAAAAATTATTTCTTACCTCATTAATATACTTCAAGAGCCATTTTTTAGCGCAATCATGAAAAGGCACATACCTATCTTTATCACCTTTTCCATGAATTAATAAAACTTGTTGGTTCCAATCTATTTGTTTGAGTGTTAAGCCAACCACTTCCGAACATCTCAATCCAGAAGCATACATCAACTCTAGCATTGCACGATTACGAATCCCTAAATCAGTAGAAACATCTATGCTATCAAGTAATTGTTGCATTTCCTCATAATACAAAAAATCCGGATTTCTTTTAGGTGTTTTTAATGTTTCAATTAAAACCATAGGATTATCTTCAATGTATTCTTGTTTGCACAAATAGCGATAAAATGAGCGTAACGAACTGATTCGTCGATTAATTGTTGTTCGGGCTAACTTTTTTTGATAAAGCCATGTTAAATATCCTCTAACAACCTGGTAAGTAACTTGATTAAAACGTTCTATTTTTTTCGTCTTTAAAAACCCTATAAATTCATCTATATCTCGTTGATATGAGTTGACCGTTAGTTTTGAATATTTCTTTTGATTTAAAAGATAATCTAGAAACTCTTTTTTATAGTAATTCATTTTCATCTATAAATTGATCCATCACTTCTTGTGCTCTTTTAGCGTAAGCTTCTTTTCTTTCTTTTTTCTTTACTCTTTCTTTTAAATCAGGAAGAATTCCAAAATTAGCTTTCATTGGTTGAAAATCAGTTGGATCCCCATGAGTAATATAATGTGCTAAAGCACCCATAATTGTTTCTTGCGGAAAAATAAGACTTTCTTTACCTTGTAAGTAACGTACCATATTGATTCCAGCAATCATACCACTTTGAGCTGATTCAACATATCCTTCTACCCCTGTCATTTGTCCTGCCATAAACAATCCTTTTGTCCCTTTAACACTATAATCAGCATTCAAATGCACAGGCGAACAAATAAATGAATTACGATGCATGACACCATAGCGTACAAAACGAGCATTTTCTAATCCTGGTATCATTTGAATGATTCTTTTTTGTTCAGGCCAAGTTAAATGAGTTTGAAAACCTACAATATTATATAAACTTGCCTGGACATTATCTTGTCTTAATTGTACAACTGCATAAGGTTTTGTCCCATCAGGCTTGGTAAGACCTACCGGCTTCATTGGTCCAAATAATAGTGTTTGTTTCCCACGTCTTGCCATTTCTTCAAAAGGCATACATCCTTCAAAAAACTTTTCTTCAAAGTCTTTAGGCTTAACAACCTCTGCATTCATCAATTCATCATAAAAATGATTAAATTCTTCCTCGGTCATTGGACAATTAATATACTCATTATCCCCCTTATCATAGCGAGATCTATAGTATGCCTTATCCATGTTAATACTTTCTTTTTCGATAATTGGTGCAGCAGCATCAAAAAAATAAAAATAATCTTCGCCCAATTTACTAGCAATATCTTTACTTAACGTATCACTCGTTAATGGTCCTGATGCAATAATAACCGGTCCTTCAGGTATCGTTTTCACTTCATCATGAATCACTTCAATCAACGGATGACTACTAATAAATTCCGTAATATCTTTTGAAAAACCTTCACGATCAACTGCCAGAGCGCCTCCTGCTGGAACCTGATTTTTTCTTGCAAAGCGAATAATCACACTATCTAATTTTTCCATTTCATTCTTTAAAACACCCACAGCATTACCTAACCCATCTGCTCTTAAAGAATTGGAACAAACCAATTCTGCAAAATAGGATGTATGATGTGCTGGAGTCATTTTATGAGGTCGCATCTCATGTAAGTAAACTTGTATTCCTTGTTTGGCTAATTGATAGCTTGCTTCCACTCCAGCCAGCCCTGCGCCAATAACATGAACATTTAATTTTTCCATATCTTTCACCCTTATCTATTTTAACAAATTTAATTTAAAAAAAGTAGAACCAATGTTCTACTTTATAATGGTTTTACATTTTGGATAATTCGAACAAGCTTTAAATTCGCCCCATCTTCCCTTCTTGATGACAACTGGCGAACCACAATTAGGACACACTTCATCTGTCATAACTGGTTCTTGCTTTTTACGATTATTTTTAATGTATTTACATTCGGGATAGTTTGAACATGCTTCAAATTTTCCAAAACGGCCTGTTTTGTATACCATTTTACTACCACATTTAGGACATACTTCACCCGTGTATTCTGGTTCAACCTTTTCTTTCTTTACGTATTTACATTCAGGATAGTTTTCACAAGCTATAAACGTACCATAACGTCCATGTCGTTCTACTAAATCATGACCACACTCAGGACATTTTTCACCAGTTTTTTTAGGAGCAATAACTTCCATTTTTTCATTTGCTACATCTAATAATGGTTGGAACTTATGAATGAAGTTATCTATAGCATCAAAATAATCATCATCACCTTCAGCTATATCATCGAGTTCTTTTTCCATTGATGCTGTATATTCAACATTAATAATATCATTAAAAAACTGTGTCAATCTATCACTTGTAAGCGTTCCTGTTTCTGTTGGTTTAAAAGCACGATCAACCAATTCTACATATCCTCGTGTTTGAATAGTATCAATAATTGAAGCATAGGTACTTGGTCTTCCAATACCTAATTCTTCCATTTCACGAATAAGTTTAGCCTCAGTATATCTTGCTGGTGGTTTTGTAAAATGTTGTGTCTTTTCAATTTTTGTACTATCAATTGTTTCTTCTATTTTCATTTCTGGCAATAGTTCATTACTTTGTTTTTCATATGGACTATATATGCGTAAATATCCATCAAACTTTAATACAGAACCATTGGCTTTGAACTGATAACCTTGATTATCCAAAGACAATGCAGTTGAATCAAATTGCGCCGGTGCCATCAATGAAGCCATAGCACGTGCATAAATCAGACTATATAATTTATATTCATCAGGCTTTAAGTATTCTTTTACACTTTCAGGTGTACGAAGAGCACTTGTTGGTCTAATCCCTTCATGAGCATCTTGAACATTCTCTGTCTTTTTTGCTTTCTTTACTTTACCAACATATTCTTTTCCATATTTTTCTTGAATATATTGTTCAGCACTCTCAACAAAAACATCGGATAAACGAATTGAATCTGTTCTCATGTAAGTAATTAACCCTACAGTTTCATCACCCAAATCAATACCTTCATATAATTTTTGAGCAATCATCATTGTTTTTCTTGCTTTAAAATTTAACTTGGACGATGCTTCTTGTTGTAATGTTGATGTAATAAACGGAGGTTTAGATTCTCTTTTCTTTTTTGTTTTCTTAACATCACTTACAGTAAATGTCTTATTTAATTTTTCATAAATCACATTAGCTTCTTCGGCATTTTTAATTTCTATTTTCTTACCTTGATATTTAGCTAATTCTGCTTGAAAATCAATCTCATCTTTATTAAATTCCGCTTTAACCTTCCAATATTCTTCGGGAATAAATGCTTCTATTTCACGTTCTTTTTCAACAATTAAACGTAAAGCCACGGACTGAACACGTCCAGCTGATTTAGATTTTATCTTCTTTTGTAATAATTTAGATAATTTAAAGCCTATAATACGATCCAATACTCTTCTTGTTTCTTGCGACTTAACTAAATTTTGATCTATTTTACGTGGATGATTTAAAGCATCAATGACAGCATCCTTGGTTACTTCATTAAAAACAACACGATTATCTTGATCCATATCTAATTTTAAAACCTCTGCTAAATGCCAAGAAATAGCTTCTCCTTCTCGATCAGGGTCGGTTGCAAGATATACTTCAGATGCATCTTTAACTTCAGCTTTTAATTCCTTAACAACATCTTTTTTATCCTTAGAAATAACATATTTTGGTTTATAACTATTATCTTGATCAATACCTAGCCCATCTTTTCCAGATGTGGCCAAATCTCTGATATGTCCTTTAGACGATGTTACATGATAATCACTTCCTAAATACTTTTCAATGGTCTTAGACTTAGAAGGTGATTCCACGATAACTAATTTTTTACCCATAACGTACCTCCCGTTTTGTAAAAACTATTATTATTGTTTTTTTTCACTTTGTCAATATTATTTATTCATTCATCCAAGAGATCATGAACACTCATAACTAATTTTGCCCCTTGTTGAATTAAATAATTACATCCATTATTATCCGTTATTCTCCCTGGTACACAAAAAATTTCCTTTCCTTGATCCAAAGCAAATCCTACAGTAATCATTGTTCCTGATCGTTTCTTTGCTTCGGTTACCAAAAGAGATTCACTTAATCCAGCAATCAATCTGTTTCTTTGCGGAAAATATTCTTGTCTAGGTACAAGATCACCCGGATATTCGCTTATTATCAAATGATTTTCCTTTATTTGGTTGTACAAATCCAAATTTCTTTTAGGATAACAATAATCTATCCCTCCACCTAGTATTGCTACTGTCTTACCGTTATTATTGAGTGCTGTGCGATGCGCTACAGTATCAATTCCTAGTGCCATTCCACTTACAATTGTATAATGATGACAAACTAAATCGTAAACAAATCGATTCGTTGCACTTTTGCCATAAGCACTTGGTACCCTCATACCTATCACACCAATGCAGTGTGTTTTTAAAATTTCCAAATCACCATAGTAATAAAGAACAAATGGCGGACAATTAATTTGTTTTAATGCCTCGGGATAATCATTAGAAATAATTGTCGTATACTTACATTTAACTTGTTTTAAAAGCAAATCACGATCTTCTCCTACCTTTTCTTTCTTTTTTAATGCTTGCAATATCTTGTTAAAATCACCTTTGTATTTTAAAGAAAAATAAACCAAGACTTCTTCCATATACCCTCCTCTATGTATCCTCTCTTTTATATACGTCTTTTTTTTGTATTTTTCTTTTAAAAATGAAAAAAAGCTAGAAAAACTAGCTTTATATGGCTATTCAAATAATTTAGGGGGTTCAACTTTGGGGGTCTACTTTAG